>JAHRHW010000305.1 GCA_019100305.1 Candidatus Thiodiazotropha taylori
AGCTCTTGGAAATGATGAATAATCAGGCTCAGTGGAGTAACATCCCAAAGATCATATTGGCCTCAAACAGCAACACCTCGATCCTAAAAATCTCAAGTGTTACCAGTGTGAATGCAATCATACTGAAGCCATATGACCCGCGGCGTTTTATCCAGGAGGTCTATAAGAGCCTGACGCAACACATCGAAAGCCATATCGCTGAAGTAAATCGACAGCATATTCAGTTGGGTACCGCTTTCCAGGAACTGATCCAACTTAGCGGTCAGGGAAAATTTAATAACCTAAAACAAACCTTTATTCAACTGTCCTACATGATTGAAAAGCACTTCGACTTTGAAGAACATTTCATGGCTCGGCATAACTATCCAGATTTCATTGAGCACCATGATAACCACAAACAGCTGCTTACCATCGTAGAGATTATGAAAAACGAAATGGCCCAATCAGCAAAGGCGATTACATCAGAAAGAATTGCTAAATTGAGGACTGACCTGTTTGAAGATGTAAACGATGACAAAAAATACATCAAGTTTCTTTCGAGTTTACGCTCATCTCTGGTTGGTTAATTATAGTAATCAAGCGATTACTAGTTTTGCCAGGTATTTGGTTTCGAACTCCTCGGCAGAGACAGGATGTCCAAACAGAAAGCCTTGCAGCAGATCGCACTCATACTGTAACAGAAAATCGACTTGTTCCTGGGTTTCAACGCCTTCGGCAACCACTGTCAGTGCCAGGGATTTTCCTAGCGCTATAGCGGCTTTTGCGATTTCTGCGTCATGTCGATGTTGATTTACATCATGGATGAACTCTTTGTCAATCTTTAGTTTGTCTACTTTGAATCGATGTAGATAGCTCAAGGATGAGAAGCCTGTTCCAAAGTCGTCAATTGCAAAATGAATTCCAAGGTTGGACAGATGGCGAATGCTCTGTTTTGTATCGTCCGTGGCTTCCATGAAGACAGTCTCAGTAAACTCCAGTTCGAGCAGAGTTGCAGGTAAGCCGGTGATGTAGAGTAAATTCTCTATACTTTGCTGAAACATCGTATCGTTAACCTGCTTTGCACAGAGGTTAATTGCGATACGACCAAAGCGATAGTGTCGATCCGACCATAATTTTGCCTGTTTGCAGGCTTCATATAAAACCCAATCGGATATCTGTTTTATCATCCCCCGCTTTTCTGCAATTCGTATAAAATCCACAGGTTGCAGAACACCACGCTTTGGGTGGTTCCATCTTACGAGCGCCTCGACACCGCAGATTTTCTGACTTACTGCATCAAATTGCGGTTGATACTGAAGGAAGAACTCCTCCTGCTTGAGTGCAACAATAAGATCATGGGAAAGGCTCAACTCATTATGCATCTGCAGCGACATTTCATCCCCAAAGAAGGTAAACATGCCCCTACCGGCCTCTTTTGCCTTATACAGCGCCAGGTCCGCCTTACTCAGAACATCTTCCTGTTTGATTGTTTTAGTCTCAGGTATGTAGATACCGATACTGGTATCGATATAGATCGTATTGTTATCAATTATAAATTCTTCATTGATAACATCGAGAATTTTTGAAGCCAGATAGGATGCATCTGAGACGGATTCGAGGTTTCTTTGGATTAAAGCAAATTCATCACCTCCTAATCGGGATAGGACGTCAGTCTCCCGAATGGCTTGCAATAATCTTTGAGCGACTTGTTTGAGCAACTTATCGCCCATTGGGTGACCGAGCCGGTCATTAACCTCCTTAAAGTGATCCAGGTCCAGCAGATGTACAGCAAATAATTCATCGCGACGGCGATATTGTGCCAGTACCTGTTTTAATTCCATATTAAACATAACCCGGTTTGGCAAGCCAGTCATCAGGTCATGATAGGCAAGGTGTTGCATGTTCTGTTCAGAACGTCTCCTTTCTGAAATATCGTGAAAGGAGACTACCGAACCAATAACCTTTCCATTACCCCATATCGGTGCCGACCAGTATTCAACCGGTAAGGGTTCGCCACTCTTCTTCCACAACACTTCGTCCTCTACGTGATACTCATTTCCATCCTTGATGGGACGCATCATGCAGCACTCTTCTTCCGGTATTGCTGTTCCATCTAGCATAGAATGGTGAATCAAGCGGTGGTTATTTGAGCCTACGATCTCATCGACTTCATAGCCGAGCATCTCGGAGGCCGCTTGATTAATAAATGTGGTCACTCCGTTTTCATCGAAGCCAAAAATTCCCTCGGTTGTATGTTCCAGTAGTAACCTGTACCTGGTCTCACTTTCGGCAAGAGCATCCATCAACTGTTTCTGTTGGGTAACATCCAGTATTATACCATTCAGTGTTTTCTGGCTATCACTTAGATGCTCGATTGCTCGGCCTTGTTCAAATACCCAGCGAACTTCTCCATCTCTTTTTATGATTCTATATTCGAGTGTAAAAGGTCTTCTCTGCTGCACCGCTTTGCTGACATTTTTCTCCACATCAGTCCTATCCTGTGGATGGATTATTTCTGAATAACTGATGTCTTTGTTGTTGAGTACTTGACTCGTATCGTAACCAGTTAGCTCGCTGAATTCATCGCTAAGATATTCCATCGTCCAATTTGAGTCATTTCGACAGCGGTAAACAATGCCTGGCACATTGTTTACAAGCGCCTGATAACTGGCTTGGCTCACCTGAAGTTCTGAATAGGAGTTGGCGAGTTTTTTGCTCATTTCGTTTAGGGCATTCTCAATGATCTTCCATTCATCGTCCCGGCCTAGGATGATCGCCTTGTCTAAATGATCTGCACCGATATCGGATACGACTCCTGTAAGGGTCTTGAGAGGTTTTTCGATATGCCGTCTCAGCATGTAATACATTGTGCCGATAATCATAAGCACCATGATCGACATGAAAATACCCATGCGAGTTAAAACATCGTTAAACAGAAGTTCAATTTCATCTTTGATCTGTTCTGCAGCTAATAAGGCCTCCCTTTCGTTCTGGGAAACCAGTTGATGAATGGATGACTCGCTGTCGGCCAATTGCTGAAGAACACCAAGAAGCAACGTCAACTCTTTTTTTAAGGCTTTAACATGATTTTTATACTGCTCTACATATTGCGCAAGTTTGCGGCCATGTACTGCGACTTCAGGGCTAGATGCGGTGATTGTCTGTAATCGCAAATGAAGTGAATAGAGTTCATTATATAAATCACTGTTTTCATCATTGTCAGGGTCCGTAGCGGTAATATACTCAGTTGTTTTCTTATCTATGATCAGGAAACTTTCTCGATATCCTGTGATCAGACTTAGCAGTTGATCGTAGTAATCGATATCAGTACCCTGCAGAGCCGATTCAATCATCCAACTGCTGATCAAATATTCCAGTGATGTGATTTCATCTTGTGCTGAATTAAAAAGTAACTGAAAATCAGAATGCAGTTGACGTATATTATTTGAGTAAATCAAAAAGCGGCCAAAAGCATTAGAATAACTTTCGAGCTTTTCGAAAATAATCTGATTATCAATGTCCTCCGTAATAAGAGAAAGATTCTCAGATACTTGTCTACCATCCTCGTCAAGCGTACTGCTGATCGAGTATGTCCGCGTGAGTCGATTGATATCGGATGAGATTGCTGCCAACTGTCTGGTTTTCTTTGCGGAAGCCGTCACTTCGCTGAGTCGGGTATCAGCAACCTCTTTTACAAGATCATAGGTCGAGTGTAGAGTCCTCTCCAGTGCTATCATGGAGAGTAAGACTATTAGGGTAAAAATGACAACAAAGATCCATATTTTGGATATAATCTTCAAGCTGCCATATCTATTTTGCATTTTGCCAACAAGTCTCTGCATTAAACAGGGAAAAGTTATCGAGGAGTGGTTACCAGAGTAGCACCCCTGAGTACTATGGGACGTGGCTGTATACCAAGTTCTTTAATGCTGTTTACATTGATGTAACGACGGCCTTTATAGTTGCGTGTAACCGGAAGTTTCTCTATGGGCACACCATTCAAGGACTCAAGCAACATACTGGCAGCAATTTCACCCTGTTCCTGGCCGGTCTTGGCTACTGCGCTGACTGCACCGTCTTCTACATGGTAGCTGTTACCACCAATTACAGGACCTTTGTAGATGGCTTTTAGGTGCTCTATAACTTGCCTGTTTACCATCGGTTTACCGCTTTTGTCGAGTATGCCTTCAAGACTATCAACATAGATGGCATCGCAGTGGTTACCATGGCTTTCGATAAACTTATTAATCTGGGTTGAATTTGTTACGAAAAGAAACTGTTCGATCGGTACAATATAGGTGGTTTGTTCACGCTCCACCTGTTTCCTAAGGGCGGCACCTGATGGGCTGGATCGAGTCACAAAACAGGTGTTTTTCAAATCTGGAAGAAGTTGTTTTAGAAAGGCGATGGATTCACGAATATGTCCCCGCTCCAAAGTCCCGGAAATGTGATGATTTGGGTAACCGTATGCTGAAGCATCATTGTTTACACCACAAAAAAAGATCGGAGTTGTAACCCTATCCATCAGATAGGGTATAACAAACATTGATTGAGCATTATCATCGACTGTGATTACACCATCCGGATTCAGCTTGTGGTATAACTCGTGAGCCAATTTTGCTTTTTCTGTACCTCCCTGTAGATTCACCTTGGTATCCATATAGAAGTAGGTGAGCTCTGCATGATTACCGAGAATCCGGTCAATACCCTGTTTTATCTCCATACACCATGGATTGTTTTCCTCATAACTCATGACAACTAAAACACGACGGTCAGCTGACCATAGGTTTGATGAGGCAATTATCAGAATAATTAAGCAGCAGAGTGAGAAGAGAGAATCCGATGTGCGCATAGTCGTTACCTGCTCGCAATGTCGAATCCCATCCATAGGAGAGAATTAAGGAATTTTACTGATTGATAATGTCCTTATATTAAAATGATGACAATGACCTGTCACAACAAAACTGTATCTAATTCAGTCTAGACGAAATTTGGTAATTTCAATCCCCTATCTAGATCAATAAGTAAAAAGAATTACTCTATGCGTGAATAAGCCTATTCAGAGTGCAGATCGTTACCAATCTCATATATATATTTAATCAGCCAAGATATAACATTGGTTTTTTATTATATGATTAATTCCTCTTCGTCAGTTGCAGCCTATCGCTTGCCAATGAATACGCCTTAAACGGAGTATTCGGAGGGTAGTTGCTCTCAATAGTCTCTTGCGCCATTATTTTTGAGGCAGTTTACAATCTGACAATCGCCTTGCTATTGAAAGAGCCGGCGCGGATAAAGACGATTTATTACCCACTGTTTATATCATAAATAAAATCTTTAACACTCATTACATACAAGATTGGTCAGCTATTAATGGTTACTTGGTTGTAGGTACCTATGTTAATGCTAGATTACAGACTGAAACCGGTTTTGACCCTTTCCACCAATTCTACTAGGCCACGATCGGTATCGGTCTCACAACATGGAGGCGCATGCTGTACTCCAAGCGAAAGAGACTACGAGGAGTTTTGTTGGAACAACTTCGTTGAGTGGTATCAACTCTCATGTATTATAATAACGATGGGTAGTGCCGGTGTCTTAGTTTAGCCATAACAAAAAGAAGGGCTTGTATGTTAGATAAATCTTTGCCCAATGGGG
>JAHRHW010000306.1 GCA_019100305.1 Candidatus Thiodiazotropha taylori
GTTTGTTGGACGTACCCTGCAGATGTGGAACCGTTACAAACAGACAGTGGCCTTTGAAAAACCCTGGTTGCTGAGATTCTTTGATCAGATACGTTTTTATGAAGTCTCCCAGGATGAGCTGGCCACCATTCGCAAAGACTTTCCCCAGGGTCGCTATCCGATCAAGGTCGAAGAGAGTCAGTTCAGTCTGACTGAATACCAGGAGTTCATCCATTCCCAGCAGGATGAGATCGAAGCCTTCCGCAAACAGCGACAGCAGGCCTTTGAAGACGAGCTCGCCCAATGGCATGCGGATGGCCAGTTCAACTTTGAAGTCAACGAACAGACCGAAGAGAAGACAGAACGGAGTTGGCCGGAAGAGAGTCTGGTGATCGACAGTCCGATCAGCGGCAGTGTCTGGCAAACGGAGGTAGAGGTTGGTCAACAGGTGAAAGCGGGTGACTGTCTGATGATTCTGGAGTCGATGAAGATGGAGATTCCGGTTTATGCCTCGGCCGACAGCAGGGTTACCCATCTGTTGCTGGAAAATGGTCAACGAATCGGAGCAGGGCAGGCCTTGGTCGTTCTGCAGGAGGCTTAGGTCATGACAACAGCCTTTCCCTATGAGATGACCATCTCTGCACTACGCAGTGCTTATCTTGGCGGCAGTCTGACACCTGAGCAGGTGATGCGGACGATCCGTAAGCGGGCCGCGGAGTATGAGGATTACAACATCTGGATTCATCTGCTCAGTGAAGCGGAGCAGGCACGCTATCTAGATAGGTTGCAACAGCTGGACATCGAGCAGCTACCCTTATGGGGCATTCCCTTTGCCATCAAAGACAATATCGATCTCAACGAGATCCCGACCACAGCGGCCTGTATCGAGTTTGCCTATACCCCGACAGCATCCGCGACGGTTGTTAAGCGATTGATCGCTGCTGGTGCCATCCCGGTGGGTAAAACCAATCTGGATCAGTTTGCCACCGGCCTGAATGGTACCCGATCTCCCTGGGGTGCCTGCAGAAATGCTTTCGAGCCAGACTATATCAGCGGTGGTTCCAGTTCCGGTTCCGCCGTGTCGGTCGCGCTGGGTCTGGCCAGCTTCAGTCTGGGGACAGATACCGCCGGATCGGGTCGGGTGCCTGCCTGTTTCAACAACCTGATCGGTTTGAAACCAAGTCGGGGCTTGCTGTCCACCAAAGGCCTGGTCCCCGCCTGCCGAAGTCTGGACTGCATCACCGTCTTCGCCTGCGACACCGACGATGCCAATCTGGTGCTGTCGGTGGCTGAAGCCTATGATGCGGATGACGAATACAGCCGCAACAATACGTTTCAGAATCAACAGCGGCAGTATGGTGAGAGACAAGGGCCACTGAAGATCGGTGTCATCCCCAGTCAACAGTTGAACTTCTTCGGTGATCAGGCCTATCAACAGGCTTACCGGGATACCCTCAAGCAACTCCAAACAGACGGAATTGAGTTCATCGAGATTGATTATCAGCCCTTTGCCGAAGCAGCCAGACTGCTCTATGAAGGACCCTGGGTGGCAGAGCGTTATCTGGCAACCCAGCCTTTGATCGATGACAACCCGCAAGCGCTGTACCCGGTAGTGCGGGAGATCATCGAACCCGGTAAGGCGTTGCAGGCCAGCAGCCTGTTCGAAGCGCAATACAGGTTGAGCGGGTTGAAGGCGATCTGTGATCGACAACTGGCCGCAGTCGACTGTCTGCTGACACCCACCGCAGGCACCTGTTTTACCATCGAGCAGATGCTGGAAGAGCCGATTCTGCGTAACAGTCAGTTGGGTTACTACACCAACTTCATGAATCTGCTGGATCTGGCTTCAGTGGCCGTGCCGACACAGATGACAGCTTCCGGTCTGCCTTTCGGTATCACGCTGGTCGGTGATGCCTTTACCGACCGGGCCCTGCTCTCCATTGCAAAACGGATTCACCGGCAGTTTGAGTTGAAACTCGGTGCCTCCCAGTATGAGCTTCAATCCGGATCTCAACCATCCGTAGGTAATAACGGTGAGATCGACGTTGTTGTCTGCGGCGCCCATCTGCAAGGCCTGCCACTCAACTGGCAGTTAACCGAACGTGGCGCCACACTTAAATCGAAAACCGAAACAGCCCCGATCTACAGAATGTACGCCTTGCCAGGTGGGCCACCCGCAAGACCCGGATTGGTATTGGATGAAGCCGCGGGTGAAGCGATTGAGGTCGAAGTCTGGTCGATGCCGCAGAGTCAGTTCGGCAGTTTCGTTGCAGCCATTCCATCACCACTCGGCATTGGTAAGTTGCAGCTTGCCGATGGCAGCGAGGCAAGCGGTTTCATCTGTGAACCTTATGCGATTTCCAAGGCAGAAGAGATTACCGGTTATGGCGGTTGGAAGGCTTATCTGAACAGGCCCTAAGACAAGTTATCCAACGAAGATCGATTGGCGATAATTTGCGGTGCTTCGCGTTCATTTGGGGCCAACAAGTAATACTTGAAATCATTTACCCCTCAACCACCGCTTCCCGCAGCAGATCGGCAAACGCCTGAGCTGCCGGAGAGAGGGTGCTGCCGCGACGGGCAATCACCGCCAGCTCTCTCTCAACCTTGAAGTTCTTGACCTCGATCTCAGCCACATCCTCCAGGCTATCCACCCCGAGCTGACTGACAAAGGCCAGATTACCAGTGGTGGCCACCATCCTCAGAATGGCTGGGATCGAGCGAAGCTCCATCACCACATTCATCGCCACACCCGCATCCCGTAGTGTGGCATCGATGATCTGGCGAACCGCAGTATCCGCTTCAAAACCGACAAAGGAGATGCCATCCAACGCACTGGCACTGATGCGGCGCTTTTTCGCCAGCGGGTGCTGTTTGGGTCCGACCAGCACAATCCGGTCGGTGAGCAGAGGCCAGACTTTCAGATCCCGGTTTTTCACCGGCATGGTCACCAATCCCAGTTCCAGGCGGCCATTGATCACATCCTCAGCCACCTCATTACTGCCGGCCTCTTTCAACTGAAATTTCACGGCAGGATGTCTGCCCTGGAAGGTGGCGATTGCTTTCGGCAGAAGAAATGAGACAGCGGTGGCGCCACCGCCGATTCTTACGGTGCCCCCTTCGAGACCCTGATGGGCTCTGACCTGATCCCGCAGATGATCGTATCGGGCGATCAGAATGCGGGCTTCGCTCTCCACCAGGCGACCGATTTCAGTCAGTTGTACCCCCTTGCGACCACGGGAGAACAGCTCGGCGCCAAAATAGTCCTCCAGTTGTTGCAAGCGGCGGGAGAGGGCCGGCTGGGTGAGGCCAATCCGGTCCGCCGCTTCAGTGATCGAACCGGTATCGGCAATCGCCACCAGAGAGCGCATTAATAACAGGTCCATAAAGGCTCTTTCCAGACGATCCAATGATCGAATGAGACTGCTTGTGTGGTGTCACTCCTATGGGTGAGGGCAGAGATATCCAACCGCATAATCCTATGGTGAAGAGGGTATGGCGGAATTATAGCATGCAAAATATTTATACAATACATGCGAACAATCAATTATACGTATGTTAGGTGGTCTGATATCGTGCCCACCATCATCCGGTTGGCGAACCGGAACGATCACCATCGGACAACGGGCATGAATGGCCGTTGATCCCCGAACCGAGGAGAGAGAGTATGCTTGAAGCCTACCGTCAACATGTTGCAGAACGTGCCGAACAAGGTATCCCCCCACTGCCCCTGAATGCACAGCAGGTCGCCGATCTGGTTGAACTGTTGAAGAGTCCACCGGCGGGAGAGGAAGAGACCCTGATCGATCTTCTGACCAACCGGGTACCACCAGGTGTTGACGATGCGGCTTACATCAAAGCGGGCTTCCTAGCGGCCGTGGCCAAGGGTGAGGCAGCAAGCCCACTGGTGGACAAGGCCAAGGCAGTGGAGCTGTTGGGCACCATGCTGGGTGGCTACAACATCCAGCCATTGATCGAACTGATGGACGATGCGGAGCTGGGCGAACTGGCTGCAGAGCAACTGAAATATACCCTGCTGATGTTCGATGCCTTCCACGATGTGAAGGAGAAGGCGGACGCGGGTAATGCCAACGCCAAGGCGGTGATGAACTCCTGGGCGGAGGCGGAGTGGTTCAAGCGCAAGCCTGATGTACCGGAAGAGATCAAGCTTACCGTATTCAAGGTTACCGGCGAGACCAATACCGATGACCTGTCGCCGGCCCAGGATGCCTGGTCCCGTCCCGATATTCCGCTGCATGCGCTGGCGATGCTGAAGAACGAGCGCGAAGGCATCAGGCCGGATGAGCAGGGTAAGATCGGACCCATAGTCGAACTCAATGCACTCAAGGAGAAGGGACTGCCCCTGGCTTATGTGGGCGATGTCGTTGGTACCGGCTCCTCGCGTAAATCAGCCACCAATTCGGTGCTCTGGCACATGGGTGACGATATCCCCTTCGTGCCCAATAAACGTCAGGGTGGTGTTGTCCTGGGCGGCAAGATCGCACCGATCTTCTTCAATACCGTTGAGGATTCCGGGGCTCTGCCAATCGAGTGCCCGGTTGAGAAGCTCGCCATGGGTGACGTGATTGTGGTCAAGCCCTATGAAGGCAAGATCGAAACGGATTCCGGTGAACTGCTCTCCGAGTTCAGCCTGAAAACCGAGGTGTTGCTGGACGAGGCGAAGGCGGGCGGACGTATCCCTCTGATCATCGGACGTTCTCTGACTGAGCGGGCAAGGGAAGCACTGGGTCTGGGTGCCACAGACCTGTTTCGTCGTCCAGTCGATCCAGAAGATTCCGGCAAGGGTTTTACCCTGGCGCAGAAGATGGTGGGTAAGGCCTGTGGGGTGGAGGGTATCCGCCCCGGTACCTACTGTGAGCCTCGCATGAGCACGGTCGGTTCTCAGGACACCACCGGCCCGATGACCCGTGACGAGCTGAAGGAGCTGGCCTGTCTCGGCTTCAGCGCCGATCTGGTGATGCAGTCCTTCTGCCATACCGCGGCTTATCCCAAGCCAGTGGATATCAACACCCAGCACACTCTGCCGGACTTCATCCAGAATCGTGGTGGTGTCTCCCTGCGTCCCGGTGACGGTATCATCCACTCCTGGCTCAACCGCATGTTGCTGCCCGATCAGGTGGGCACCGGTGGTGACTCCCACACCCGTTTCCCGCTGGGTATCTCTTTCCCGGCCGGTTCCGGCCTGGTCGCCTTCGGCGCGGCTCTGGGGGTGATCCCGCTGGATATGCCTGAATCGGTACTGGTGAAATTCACCGGTGAGATGCAGCCTGGCATCACCCTGCGTGATCTGGTCAACGCCATTCCCTACGCCGCGCTGCAGCGGGGTCTGCTGACGGTGGAGAAGAAGGGCAAAAAGAACCTCTATAACGGTCGTATCCTGGAGATCCAGGGGCTGCCCGATCTGACCGTGGAGCAGGCCTTCGAACTCTCCGATGCCTCAGCCGAGCGCTCAGCCGGTGGCTGTACCATCGAGCTGTCGGAAGAGTCTGTCGCTGAATACCTGCGCTCCAACATTACCATGCTGCGCTGGATGATTGACAACGGCTACGAGGATGCCCGCACCCTGGAGCGTCGTGCCCGGGCGATGGAAGAGTGGCTGGAGAACCCAAGTCTGATGCGTGCCG
>JAHRHW010000307.1 GCA_019100305.1 Candidatus Thiodiazotropha taylori
TGGGACCCGAAGGGGGCGACAAGGGCGGTGAGATCATTGCCCAGGGCACACCGCAACAGCTGGCCAGGACACGGGGCTCACATACTGGAAGATATCTCAAAAAGTTGCTGGCCAAGTAGTCCGCTCAAGGCGTCTCATAGGCGCCGAGGTCGGGGGACGCATCCCGCGGATTTCCCAGTATGTCTGTTGTGGGGACAGAGAGGGTCGTACCCCTGTCCCTGGCCACCGAGCCAGCTTCGAGGCGCAGATCGTCAGGCGCATCGACAAAGCCGGGATCAGCACTAGAAGCCATGCCATCAAGACCGTGGGTTCCACTGTCGAAGCTTGCACCGAAACAGAGATTGCTGTTGACCAGTTGATAGGCATCGGCACTCAGATCGAAATCGTAGCAGCTGTCCCCCGATTGCGGGTTGGCGAAGTAACCGATATTGTTGGTCACTACATAATCCCTACCCCGCTCTCCCACATAGTAGGCCCGTCCATTCGCCGTGCCGCCAAAGTAGACGCTGTTGTTGCGCACCAGCGTAACGCTGACATCCAGATCCGGCGCTGCAGTTGCACGATTGGGTGAGGCAATACCGGTCGCCCCGCCGATCAGGGTCTGAACAACAATATTGTTTTCAATCGTACAGTCGACACAGCTGGCGACACCGATCGCAAGATTACCCACATTGCGTACCAGATTGCCCCGAATGATCGCATTGCGATGGCTCTCAGTAGTCGAGCCCGCCGCATCCACAGTCAAACCCCAACATCCCGCTGAAGGATTGCGCTCCTCGATCAGATTGTTTTCGATCAACAGGTCGACCGTGTTGTCATTGTGTGCCACCAGACTTGTGCCGACACACTGATCATTGGCATCCAGTGCCGAATCACTCAACCAGTTACCCCGCACGACACCATCGCTTCTCATCTGACTCAGATAGACGTTGTGTTGTAGCGCACTGGCATTCAACCAACCATTGTTGTGAAAACGGTTGCGTTCCAGCCGGGTACGATGAGTACCACCCAACCAGCCCATGACCCCATTATCATGAATGTGCGAGTCACTGAGCGTGATATCGCCACTCTCCAGGTCGTTACTGTTGAGATAGACCCCGATGCCGAATCCATCCACTTCCAGACACTGCATCACAACCTGATTGATGTTACGAAACAGAAACAGTCCAAACCCCTCACCATCCTGGCTCTGTTTGGTGAGTTGCAGGTTGTGGATCCGGATACCCTGCCAACTCAGCTGATCATCGCTCGGATCGAACACCAGACCGTTGACATTCCCCGCTTGTGTGAACCTCATCTTTGGTCTGGCCTGGGACGAATCGCCGTAGTCCTGCAGCGTGCAGGGTGTATCGCTGCTACATCCTGATGCACTCAACTGCAGAGCCGTGTCGCTGTGCCACACTCCGCCACGACAGAAGGCCAGATCACTGCCGGTATTGAAGGCGGCGATCGCTGCTGTGATGGAACGCTTCGGTGACAGGGCGCTGCCAACATTGGCATCGTCTCCGGATGCGCAATCCATAACAGCGCCACTCTGGCAATCACAGAGATGGATCACCCTATCACCGCGCTCACTGAGAGTCGCCGGACAGTGTTCAATATCCGGCCCGTAATCCGGAAGTGCCACAAGCTGCTGAGGATTGACCGTAATGGTCACATGATCACTTACCCTGTCTCCCGCATCGTCGGTAATCGTTAAAGAGAACTGCAGGCTTTCCGAGCTCAATACGGAAGGCGCTGTAAAGCTGGCTACCATCTGATCGGCATTGGCTAGGTTTACGGCCGGCCCGCCAAGTTGGCTCCATTGGTAGTCAACCACTGTGCCATCACTATCACTGCCGCTACCATTGAGCGTGACACTTTGACCTGCAGTAACCGTCTGATCTGAACCCGCATCAATCTGAGGTGGTGTATTGATCACCGGGGTGGGCTCATCATTTCCATCACTACCCTCTGCGTCACTGTCACTCTCTCCACCACCACCGCCACAAGCGATCATCAATGAGAGCAGCAACAGCACGATCAACTTTCCTGCTTGGCTCATTGAGAGTCTCCTGATGCAACCTGAGTCGCCAATAACTTCAACATCCTTAAACCTTTAGACAAACAGATCATCTCTTAATAGATTAAGCGGCGAGAGACAAATTGACATCTTCAGAGAGCACCACTGATCAGCAAATCGATACCGTCAAACTCAAAACCCGAATCGAGTTGAGAGATTAGAATCCAGATTCCCAGTGGAATGGATGAATCACCATTTCAAAGCAGATAAAACAGCGCATAACGAAAACACAAAGAGAGTGTTTACAATCGTTGTCAATGTAGAGCTTTTTCCCAGTGTACAAGCTTGTAAACTGCTGATACCGGTCAGTCAGTGAACCATTTCACGACCGATTCACTCTCTGTAATCATGTAAGGAGACCATCATGGATTTGACCTCTCTTCTAGTTTTTCTGGCCATAGGCGCAGCCGCCGGCTGGCTCGCCGGCACCCTGATGAAAGGTGGCGGGTTTGGCCTGCTGGGTAACATCATTGTTGGTGTGATTGGCGCCTTTATCGGCGGCTTTGTTTTCAATCTTGTGGGCATCTCAGCAAGTGGTCTGGTTGGCTCATTGATCACGGCAGTAGCCGGCGCTGCGATTCTATTGTTTGTTGTCAGTCTTATAAAAAAATAGAGGCAACATTCTCAATGTTGTTTTTGCGTACTTTCAATTCCGCAATAAACAGAGGATCTCCAGCCATCTATTCAGACTTGATATCATTCAATCGATTTCACTGCGACGCCATTAACTCAAAATCAGCCGAGCAGTGACATAAAAGCCCCTCTCCCGCAAGGGGAGTGGGGAGCTACATTATCCATCCATGTGCCGCACTAGTGATTGGTTCTATTTCTAAGCCTCATCTTCTGCTTGGTTATCTCGTTACATGTCACGAATCAAGATAGACCAAATCCACTACCTGCTGCTTGCCTCGTCCTATCAGCTGACACTAACAAGCCAGTGTCATCGGATCATCCTCAAGAGATTCAGCTTTAGGCACTTTCATCGTTACCAACTCCTCGGCACTGACCGGGTGTATCGGAATGGTATTGTCCAGATCGGCCTTGGTCGCGCCCATCTTCACCGCCACCGCAAAACCCTGCAGCATCTCATCCACATGATCGCCGATCAGATGGATACCGACCACCCGCTCCTGCTCACCACTACAGACCAACTTCATTGCCGTTGTCGTATCCCTCGATGAGAGGGCATGACGCATCGGTGTAAATTCGGTCTGATAGACTCTGACATTGTCATGCCAGGCCCGCGCCTGAGTTTCAGTCAGCCCGACAGTGGCAACCGGTGGATGGGAAAACACAACACTGGGTATATTGTCATAATCAACCCGACTGTTCGTCTGATGATCGAACAGACGATCCGCCAGACGACGCCCGGCGGCAATCGCAACCGGAGTCAAAGGTGTCCGTCCGGTGATATCGCCAATGGCATAGATGCCGGGAATGTTGGTATTCTGGTAATCGTCTGTCACCACAATGCCGTTATGCAAAACCTCAACGCCGATTTCTGCCAGATTCAGTTTTGCCGTATTGGGTTTGCGTCCAACCGCCCAGATCACTTTGTCGAAACCGCTTAACTGCTGACCCTGACTTCCCTGAAGTGTAATGCCATCCTCGCTTTCAATGAGAGCGTTGACCTGAAAAGAGAGCTTTTGCTCCACACCCTGCTTGGCCATTTCGCTCATCAATACCTGGCTGAGCATGGGATCGAACATTTCAAGCAGACGCGATTCAAGAGCGACCAGGGTCACCTGGGAGCCCAGGGCCGAGAGCACCCCGGCAAGCTCGACACCGATGTAACCACCACCGATGACCGCCACTTTTTCAGGCTGCTCCTGCAGGGCAAAAAAACCATCGGAGGTGATCCCCAACTCTGCACCAGGCAGTGGCGGCACGATCGGCTGTCCACCGGTTGCAATCACTATATGATCTGCTGCATAGATCTTCCCATCGACCTCGATCTCTCCGGGACCGATCAGACGGGCATGACCCGGCAGATGGGTCACACCAAGCTGTTCAACATAGTCATCCCAATAGCGATTGATGCGCTCAACATAACTTTGCCGACCCGCAACCAGTTTCGCCCAGTCGGTCCGGCCGCGCTGCGCTGTCACTCCATAGCCTGCAGCATCATCAACCGCATGGGCCAGTTCAGCCGCCGTCCACATCAGCTTCTTGGGCACACAACCGTTGTTCACGCAGGTTCCACCAAGCTTCCCCGGATCCACCACGGCAACCCTGCGGCCATGTTTCACCGCCCTTTCAGCTACCGCCAAGCCACCACTGCCACCACCGATGGCAATCAAATCGAAATGTCTTTTCATACTGCTCACCAAAATCCTGCCTAGAGAAACCATCCAGCCGAAACGGCTGGATGTCGTGATTGAGACCTACTGAAGCGCTAGGCTGCCGACCTCTGCCGTTCTGCCAGAAACTGCTCAAGGTCGTCCGAGCCGCCAATACGTTCGCCGTTAATGAATATCTGGGGCACCATCGAGATACCGGCCACCGCACGCAGACTGCTTTCACTGTAGTTCCTGTTCAGCACCAGCTCTTCGAACTCTATGCCCGCATCCCGCAACATGCCCTTGGCCCGAACACAGAAAGGGCAACCTTCGCGGGTGAACAGGGTGACATCCATTGGCTGCTGCTCATTGGGCGCAATGTAGGCCAGCATGTGATCCGCATCCGAAACCTCAAAAGGATCTCCAGGCAGATCAGGTTCGATAAACATCTTCTCGATGACACCATCTTTCACCAGCATCGAGTAGCGCCATGAGCGCTCGCCAAAGCCGAGATCCTGTTTCGACACCAGCATCCCCATGCCTCGGGTGAAATCACCGTTACCATCGGGTAGAAAACGGATCCGGTCGGCCTGCTGCTCCAGCTGCCACTCGTTCATCACGAAAGCATCGTTGACCGAGATACAGACCACCTCATCAACGCCATGACGCTTGAGCACTGGCGCCAGTTGGTTGTAACGGGGCACATGGGTGGATGAGCATGTGGGGGTGAACGCACCGGGCAGTGCAAATACCACCACGGTTTTGCCCTTGAAAATTTCATCACTGCTGAGATCCACCCACTCATGCTCACGACGGGTGCGAAAGGTAACTTGGGGGACACTCTGATTTTCACGATTCTCTAACATCTTTATCTCCAGAAAAGTGTGGTTCGAATAAGCTTGAAGCGCACTCTACGGAAAAACCGTGAATTGATAAAATCGTATATATTTATCTTAATGATTTGAATTTCCTATTAATAGATTTTTCACACCAATGACCACCAACCGGACCGCGCACACCACCCCCAACAGCCCGAATGCAGCCTGCCCCATCAACAGCCAACTGACCTGTCGGACTCTTATGCGGGCCGGTCTAAATTGTAACAATCAGGCACTTTGACCATTTAAATCTGTCCTATGCCTGCACAAGCGCTCTATCATAGTGCGAACAGATCTATGGCCCGTAACCGAGGTAGAAAAATGAGTAAAAAATATGACCTGATCGCCATCGGCGCCGGTAGCGGCGGTCTCTCA
>JAHRHW010000308.1 GCA_019100305.1 Candidatus Thiodiazotropha taylori
CTGACCATCCGTAGCGGTGCGCGGGATGTCAATCAGGATGTCTCATCCGATTGCACCCGATGTGGAATGTGTGTTGATGTCTGTCCAACCGACTCCCTGACCTATGAGGTCAAGGGGCTCAGCAAGATGTTGAAATGAACCTATGATTCAATTTGAAAACATCGTCAAAAATTTTCGCCGGCATCAGGTGCTGAAGGGTATCAACCTGACCATAGAACGTGGTCAGCGTGTCGCGCTGGTGGGTTCCAACGGGGCAGGAAAAACAACCCTGATTCGTTGTCTGCTGGGTGAGTATACCTGTCAAGGCAGAGTTTTAGTGGATGCCAAAGATCCCAGAGTTTATCGTCGCGAAGTACTCTCCAAGGTCGGTTTCGTGCCTCAATTGCCACCGCCACTGCGGATGCCCGTCGGACAACTGATCCGCTTTGCCGCCAGTTTGTGTGATTCCGATCCACAACGAATGGTCAGCGTTGCGGAGGAGTTGGGTTTTGATGCACAACATTTTCACAAGCAGCCGTTCGTTAAACTCTCCGGTGGTCAGAAACAGAAATTGTTGATAGCCATTGCTCTGGGTCGCGAGAGCGAACTGTTGGTGATGGACGAACCCGCAGCCAATCTCGATCCGCAGGCGCGGCATATCTTTTTCAGGTTGCTCGCGGCTAAGAAGGATCACGCGGCGATGTTGATTTCAAGTCACCGGCTCGATGAGGTGGCTGCATTGGTGAATCGGGTCATTGAGATGGATCAGGGAGAGATCGTGCTGGATGACAAGGTGGCGGACTTGGTGGATCTCTCATCCCGTCTCTACTGCCGGATTCGTCTGATCCAGGCGGAAGAAGCGTTTGCAAAGGCGATCGGTGAGTGGGGGTTCAGTGCCTCTGAAAACGGTCAGGTTTGGCAGGGCTACATCGCAGGCCCCGATCGCTTGCGATTTCTTGGTCTGCTCTCCCGTTATGCCGCACTGCTCTCTGCGCTGGAGATCAGTGAGGTTGAGCAGCAGCGGGGGGCTTCAATCAATGTGGTTTAGAGGTTGTAGGCAAGTTGGGATCTCTGTCTCTCTGGCGATGCTGGTGGCGTGCACCGGGGACACCGGCACTGGTCCCAAAGAGGTCAAATGGGACAGGGATGCCTGTGAGCGATGCCGAATGGTTGTAAGCGATCGCTATCACGCGGCTCAGATTCGTTATTTTCCACCCGACAAGAAACGTTCTGAGGTGGTGATGTTCGATGATATCGGTTGTGCCACCCTGTGGCTTGCCAAGCAGCCCTGGGAAGATGATCCAAATACCGAGATCTGGGTGGCCGACCATCGAACCGGAGATTGGATCGACGCCACTAAAGCCACTTATGTGACAGGTAATCTCACGCCGATGGAGTTTGGCCTTGGGGCTCAATTGGAGACTGCGCCCGGTGGACTCAACTTCGAGCAAGCCAAACAGCATATTATCAAGGTGGAAAAGCGTTTCGATCACCATGGGGTGCATCTGATGGAGCGTCTGAAACAACAGGCACGGCGCAGGCAGGGCACAACAGAGCAAGCAACGACTGAGGCAGTCGACTGAACAGGAAATCCATCCTATGCGATACCTTTGGCTGGCAGCATACACCGATATCATAGAGTCACTGCGGGCACGCTGGTTTATGGTTTATGCCATGGTGTTCGGCGGCCTGGTGGTGATCTTGTTTGCATTCGGTCTGGCGGAATCGCGGATTATGGGATTTACCGGTCTCTCCCGTCTGTTGATCACCTACATTCAGCTCTCGATGGCGATACTGCCGATTTTTGTTTTGATTACCACAGTACGCTCGGTGGCCGGCGATCGGGAGGCTGGGGTCTTCGAGTACCTGCTCTCCCTGCCGATTACCCTTGGGGCCTGGTTTTGGGGAAGAGTGTTTGGACGCTTTTTCGTGGTCTTCCTGCCGGTGTTCGTAGCGATGCTGGGCGCCACTGCCTGGGGTCTGCTCAAAGGTGTGTCGGCACCCTGGCATCTGTTGGTCTACTATACCGGTCTGCTGATGGCTCTGGCCTGGTGTTTTCTCGGCATCGGTATGTTGATCTCCACCCTGGCGCGCAGTGCCGACGTGGCGCAGGGAGCAGCCTTCGTGGTCTGGCTGACCCTGTTACTGTTTCTGGATCTGATTCTGCTGGGAGTCTTGATCCAGGAGCAGTTACCGCCGGAAACCGCGGTCGGTATCGCTCTGGCAAATCCGATGCAGGTTTTTCGCACCGCGACGATGATGTTGTTTGATCCTCAGTTGGTGCTGCTCGGTCCCACGGCCTATGTGATTCTGGACAGTTTCGGGCAGGCCGGTTATATCGCCTATGCCATGCTCTATCCGATAGCCTTGGGAACCGTCTGCGCCGGCCTGGGATACCAATATTTCAAACGCAGTGATCTGCCTTAGAGCATGATTAGGTTTAGACGCTGAGATGACAGGTGAGTGCACAATGGCAGTAGAGAATAAGGGGCAACACCGATTGTGGATCCTGGCCGGTCTGTTGATGGTTGCAGTGTCCGCTGTGGCGATCTACAAAGCGCAGCCAATTCTGTATCCTGAAGTGGCCCGCTCAGGGCAACTCGATCCCGATTGCGATCTTCGCGCAGGACCCTGTATCTCCCAGCTGAATGATACCGTGCGTGTCAGCTTTGCAATCGAGCCACGGGAGATCCCACTGGTGAAACCACTGCAATTGCGAGTCTCACTGCAAGGCATGCAGGCTGATAAGGTTCAGGTCGATTTTAACGGCGTGGATATGAATATGGGCTTCAATCGAGTAACCTTGAACGACAGCGGCGCCGGCGAATTCAAGGGTGACGGCATGTTGCCGGTGTGTGTTTGGGATGCAATGGAGTGGGAAGCGAAGGTGTTGATAACAACCGGGCAGGGGTTGATCTCCATGCCCTATCGCTTCATTACGGTCAGGCCGGGTATTCCTCTGCCTGGGAGCGAGGAATTGGATTAGTGTTAACAGGCCCTAGTTAATCATCCAGAATAGAGAGATAGGCGAACATGTCGGTCAGTTCCTGGTCTGTGAATTCCGCCAGTAACTCATCCTCAGGAGCCTCTTCATCATGGATGCGGATGCCGTTACGGTATTTCTTGACCTGGCGCCAAAGGTAGCTGGTGTATTGTCCTGCCAACATGGGTACGGCTTTTTCCATATCCCCCATGCCATCACGCCCATGGCAGGATGCGCACTCTTTACGGTATTGCTTCTTACCTTTCTCTATGTCACCTGGTGCACGGGGAATCTGCATCAGACGTTTTGATGCCAACAGACGTTCGTAGGCATTGAAGTCCTCTGCGGTTTCATCCACCGGAGGGAGTTTGGTTTGCAACACGATCTGTGAAAGGAAATGGGAGATATCCCGTATATCCTCATCTGGCATCTGGCGGTGATCGACATACTCCACCATGGCGAGATTGGGGCGCAGTCGATCGCGGAACAGATGCAGTTGCTTGGCCAGGAAAGCGCTTGGCATGCCGGCAAGCCTGGGGTATTCACCCTCTTTTCCACCCTGGCCAAATTCACCATGGCAACCGGCACAGACCTCATTGATCTCCTCACCGTTTTCCAGATCGACAGAGAAGCAGGGTACTGGCAGCAATACCATTGCAAGAATTAATTGCTTGGTAAATTGCATAGTTATATTCTCTCAGAAAAGTCCGGGCTGAATCGAAACCACTATATACTGAGAATCTTGTCATGCTTGTCAGCTAAAGGTTTGATATCAATCAAGTCGGGAAAAGTGGTTCCGATCAGACATTGAGTATAGTCTCGGTTCCATCCCGTTGCTGTAGGGATGGGTGCCTTTCATGCAGACGCTACTTGTTCAGCTTCCTCTTGTTTAAGAGTTTTCCATCAGCTGGTATGAGTAACCGGTTAGGCAAGGTAATAGCATAGCAACTGGTGTTGATCTGGAGGATGGCGTGCCAATCAATCAGGGGTAAGACGAAGCAGAGTATAACCAGATAGGAGACTGGTTGGATCCTAAGTCAATCGGCGCTGGTGATGATTGGATATTCGGTGATTCTGTCATCATGGCTATGTAAAGTTAGTGTGATCTCAACCGATAACGACGATCAGTCTTTAACAGGCCGTGAAGAATAATAACCGACTGTGGATCATCGGTAATCAAGGTTTTTCAAAATGATTTGCCTGCTATGTCGCCCCAGATTTCCTGTAAGCGCTGATCACGTTGACAATTCCATCGGTAAAGCTTGTACGTGACAGGGTTTTTCTTGTAGAAATCCTGATGATAGCTCTCAGCCCCCTGTATGGGGTAGAAGGTCGATTGGTCGAGGATTTTTGTCGCAACCATTTGGTCGGGAAAGCGGTTTTCCACAGCCTTTTTGGTCTGCTCGGCAATCTTGCGCTCCTTTTCATTAGCCACAAAGATAGCACTTAAATAGCTGTGGCCTTTATCGCAGAACTGCCCTCTGTCGTCAAAAGGATCGATATTCTGCCAGTAGTGGTCGATTAACTGTTGATAGCTGATCTTGTCAGGGTCGTAGGTGATTTCAACCGCTTCGTAGTGGCCCTCATGATTGCCGTTGTAGGTGGGGTTTTTCAATGTGCCCCCGGTGAACCCCGAGATGACATCGGTGACACCCTCAAGCTTTTCAAAATCAGACTCCATGCACCAGAAGCAGCCGCCCGCCAGAGTGGCCTTGGCTGCGGAGGCATTCATACAGACGCCCAATTGAGCGAGTGCTAGCACAACCAGAATTTTGTATTTCACTTACCTACTCCAGAGATCGCTTGGTTGGCGGGCAGATTGAATTGCTCTTGTCCTTATCAGAACACTACTAAGTTGTGACAATGCTTACTACCCTGTTACTTCATACGTTATTAATTCGTGATAAATGAATTGGCTGATCAATGCCGTTGTGCAGAGTGAGATGGGTGTCGTTAGATTTTACGGACAACCTTTCAATTGTTAAGGAATAACCATTGATGCAGTTTGTTGGAGTAGGGCAGGCAGCGTACCAATGATCCGAACCCCGTGCTTTTTGTACTTTTAAACAACCGGTGATTTGGTCTGAGAATCCATCTGGTGTTTTTGGTGGTTGGGTTGAATGTGCTGCTGTTAGCTGTGATCCGTCTGTTTAATCATTCAAAAAAGTACAATTAAATCAGTCTGATAGTAGGGTAGGTGTCAGGCTGCTAAACTACCGTGATATGGCTTGGAGTCTCAAACCGGTCAATCCATTCCGGGCCTCTGTTACGCAAAATCATGTGGCGTTGAACCTTGCGGAGTGGAACCAGGCTTTGCCCGGCAAACCCCGTTGACTCGATTGCTGCTATGGCTCAACAGCGTATTACTTTTTATAAATGCAGATTGGATCTGGCTTGGTCATCCTGTCACAGTGTCATTATGCAGCATCATGGATGCCTGGAAACTATACCGTATGAAAATCCGTTATTTGCTTATTATGTTTATGGTCTTACCGACACTATCCGCTGCTTCGGACCGACTGCAACACAAGGATTTAAACGAGCTGGCCAACTTGGCAAAAAAAGCAAAACTTCCGATACTGCTGATCGTATCCCAACACCATTGTCCTTTCTGTGTTCGCTTGA
>JAHRHW010000309.1 GCA_019100305.1 Candidatus Thiodiazotropha taylori
TCAATCTCAACGGAGCAAGTATCGGCAATCTGATTCTGACCGGTGGTTATCTGAACAATCACGAGCATCTCGATCCGGTGATATTTCTGTTTGAGAAGCTGGTCGGAGTGCAGGGCACGGTGCGTGCTATCGTCAATGCGGACTACCATCTGGCGGCTGAATTGGCGGATGGCCATCGGTTGGTCGGACAGCATCTGTTGACCGGAAAGGAGGTGGCTCCGTTGGCCTCGAATGTTACCGATCTGTTCCTGTCGAAATCGCTGCACAACTATCAACCTGTGACGGTGAAACTGCGCAAAAAGAATCAACGGCTTATCGAGCAGGCTGAGTTGATCTGCTATCCCCCGGGGAGTTTCTACTCGAGTCTGATTGCCAACCTGCTGCCACAGGGGGTTGGTGCCTCGATCGCAGCCAACGACTGCCCGAAAGTGTTTGTACCCAATCAAGGGGACGATCCCGAGCAGATTGACATGAACCTCAATCAGAGTCTGCAGCAGTTGATGCGCTATCTCCAGGCCGGTACCTCTCATGGCGTGGAAGCCGAGCGTCTGCTGAACTTCGTCTTGCTGGACAGCAGACACGGCACAGTGAGTGCGGATCAGCACCATGAGTTGTGGAAAGATTGGGGTATTCAGCTGATCGATGTACCCCTGATCACCCCGCAGAGTGCCCCCAATTACGATGCCAATCTGCTGGTTTCCGCCTTGCTCTCTTTGGCCTAAGATGGTGATCCGTCGCTGCTCCGCCACTCAGCATTAAATTAAACACAGAGTCCATTTTATAAGCTATAAAGTGTAGGAGGGTCGGTGTCGCAATTGACCCAGGGGGTTTTATCGACCGGCTGACTGGGGTAGTCAATCAGTGACGTGCTCGGTCATGGGGTTCGGGTCAGCTTGCATTTGTAGGTACTTATTAAATGATTTTCAATGGGTTGTTCGATCTATCTCTACTTGAATATATTCTTCTGACCTTGGGGCTTACCCATATCACGATTGTTTCAGTTACCGTGTTTCTGCACCGACACCAGGCCCACAAGGCCCTGACGTTGCATCCGCTGGTCAGCCATTTTTTCCGCTTCTGGCTCTGGTTGACCACCGGTATGGTGACCCGGGAGTGGGTGGCCATACATCGTAAACACCATGCAAAATGCGAAACCGAAAGTGACCCGCACAGTCCTCAGACCAGGGGGCTGGGGACCGTGTTATGGCGGGGTGCTGAGCTCTATAAGACGGAAGCCGCCAATCAGGAGACGTTGGAGCGTTACGGCAGAGGCACCCCGGATGACTGGATCGAACGAAAACTCTACCAACCCCACAACTTTTTAGGTATCAGCCTGCTGCTGCTGGTGGAGTTAATTCTGCTGGGGCCGGCTGGAATTACCGTCTGGGCCATTCAGATGATCTGGATTCCATTCTGGGCAGCGGGAGTGATCAACGGCATTGGCCACTTCTGGGGCTACCGTAATTTTGAGATCCCCAACACCTCCACCAACATCTTTCCCTGGGGTATTCTGATCGGCGGTGAAGAGCTGCATAACAATCACCATGCGTTTGGCAGTTCAGCCAAGTTGTCCAATCGCTGGTTCGAGTTCGATCTTGGCTGGTTCTATATCAAGCTCTTCTCCTATCTGCGTTTGGCGAAGGTACTCAAGGTGGCCCCAAAACGGGCCTTCGTGGCGGAGCGGCCTCAGCTTGACCTGGATGCGATCAAAGCCTTGACTGTGAATCGCCTGCAGCTTTTCAGTGACTATCGTCGACGGGTTTTGAAACCGGTGTTCCGTGCCGAGATTCGCCAGGCGGACAAGCCCCTACGCCGGCTCTATCGGAATGCCCTGCGTCTGGTACGGCGAGATGCGATGCTGTTAAGCGATAATGATCGTCAGCAGCTGCGGGATGTTCTTGACCACAACAGCGCTTTGGACAATGTCTACCAGTTCAAGCTGCGTTTGCAGAAGATCTGGGAGCAGCAGGCATCAAGCCATGAGAAGCGACTGGAAGCACTCAGCCAGTGGTGTGCCCAGGCTGAGGCCAGCGGGGTGGAGGCACTGCAGGAGTTTGCGGCTTTTCTGCGTCGCTACAGTATGACGCCGATTCGCTGAGTGTTTGATTGGCAGCGAATGGGTACTTATGCATCACCGCGATATAACTTACTATTGATAAAGATAATTTAGTCCGCAAATGAACGCTAATAAACGCAAATGGTGTTCACGAACCCGATTAATGGCTTTCCTTACTCAAACCCTATTTGGTGGGGCATGGCCCCACCAAATACACCGGTGTATTCCGGACAGCGTACGTCAGGATGGCAACCAAAATAAACCGTTGAGGATTCAGATTGGCGGTTATTTGTGGTGATTTGCGTTCATTCGCGGCGATCAGTTAAAGCTGCTGTATCTTCTCCAACTGAGCCTTCAGGCTCTCCAGCGCTTTACGGCTCTCTGCCAGTTTGTCTCGCTCTTTCTGAACCACCGCTTCCGGCGCTTTATCGACAAAGTTGGGATTGGAAAGCTTTTTGTCGGTACGCTCCGCATCGGATTGCAGGCGGTTGATCTCCTTTTCCAGTCGCTTGATCTCCGCGGCCTTGTCGATCAGTCCCGCGAGGGGTATCAACACTTTCATCTCACCCACCAGGGCCGTAGCGGATTCCGGCTCTTTATCCTGCGGTGTCAGGATCTCAATCGATTCGGTCTTCGCCAGAAAATCGAGAAACGGGCGGTGCCGTTCGGCATAGAGTTTGTCACTCTCACTGGTATTCGCCAGCAGCACAGGTACCGGCTTGCCGGGAGCGATGTTCATCTCACCTTTGATCTTTCGGATGCCAAGGATGAACTGCATCACCCAGCCCATCTCACTTTCAGCTGCTTCATCGATCAGGGACTGACGCCCTGTCGGGTAGGGCTGATTCATGATCGTTGCCGTTGATTCAGCCGGGGTGTCTCCATCAGAGGCTGGAATAACACCGGCAATCGGTGCTACCCGTTGCCAGATCTCCTCGGTGATGAAGGGCATCACCGGGTGGGTGAGTCGCAGCAGGTTTTCCAGTACCCGTACCAGAGTCCTTCGGGTGCCCCGTTTCGCTTCGTCACTGGCCTGCTCATTGTTGAGTACCGGTTTGCAGAGTTCCAGATACCAGTCGCAGTATTCGTTCCAGGTGAACTCATAGATCGCCTGGGCGGCATGGTCGAATCGATATCCGTCGATGGCATCGGCCACCGCCTGTTTGGTCTTCTGCAGGCGCGACAGGATCCAACGGTCCGCCAGGGAACGCTGCAGGCTGCCTTTCGCCGCTGAGTGTCCAGGCTTGATTTCGCTGATCGCGCAATCTTGGCCTTCCACGTTCATCATCACGTAGCGGGCGGCATTCCACAGCTTGTTGCAGAAGTTACGATAGCCCTCGATACGACCCATATCCAGCTTGATGTCACGGCCGGTGGCAGCCAGTGCAGCGAAGGTGAAACGCATTGCATCCGTACCGAAAGCAGGGATACCGTCGGGCAGGCTTTTGCGGGTCATCTTTTCGATCTTTTCCGCCAGGTGAGGCTGCATCATTCCGCTGGTACGTTTACTGACCAGGGATTCCAGATCGATGCCGTCGATGACGTCGATGGGATCGAGTACATTGCCCTTCGACTTGGACATCTTGTTGCCTTCCCCATCTCTCACCAGGCCATGCACATAGACCTCTTTGAAAGGAACGTCGTCCATGAACTTGAGACCCATCATGATCATTCGGGCTACCCAGAAGAAGATGATGTCGAAGCCGGTGACCAGGACATTGGTCGGGTAGAAATCTTTCAGGCGCTCGGTCTGTTCCGGCCATCCCAGCGTGGAGAAGGGCCAGAGGGCTGAGCTGAACCAGGTATCGAGCACATCTTCGTCCTGTCGCAATGGATAGTCATCCGCAAGGTTGTGTTGGCTTCTTACCTCCGATTCGGAGCGACCCACATAGACGTTGCCCTCGTTGTCATACCAGGCGGGTATGCGGTGTCCCCACCAGATCTGACGGCTGATGCACCAGTCCTGGATATTGCGCATCCACTCGTAGTAGGTGTTTTTCCAGTTGTCCGGGACAAAACGGATTTTACCTCTCTCCACCGCCTCGATGGCCGGTTTCGCCAGAGGGGCGATCTTCACATACCACTGATCGGTAAGAAATGGTTCGATGACTGCGCCGGAGCGGTCTCCTCTGGGGACCATCAGCTTGTGATCCTCGATCTTCTCCAGCAATCCCTGCTCCTGCAGGTCGGCCACCATCAGTTTTCTCGCTTCGTAACGGTCCAGGCCCACATATTTCTCAGGCAGCAGGTTGCCTTCTTCCGCCTCATTGTCGCGGATCGCCGCATCGATGGTGAAGATGTTGATCAGACCACCGTGGATCTGTTCGCTGATGTTGATCTCATCCCGGTGACGCTGCCAGACCGCATAGTCGTTGAAATCGTGGGCCGGTGTGATCTTCACGCAGCCGGTTCCGAATTCGGGATCGACATGCTCCTCGTCGGCGATGATCGGGATGCGGCGGCCGGTCAGCGGCAGCTCCAGCAACTCACCGATCATATGCTTGTAGCGCTCGTCACTCGGATTCACCGCAACCGCACAGTCACCCAGCATGGTCTCCGGGCGGGTGGTGGCGACGATCAGATGTCCCTGACCGTTGGTCAGTGGATAGCGCATATGCCACATATAGCCGTTCTCCTCTTCGGAGAGCACCTCCAGGTCGGAGACCGCGGTGTGCAGCTTGGGATCCCAGTTGACCAGCCGCTTGCCCCGATAGATCAGCCCCTCCTCGTAGAGTCGGACAAACACCTCTTTGACCGCATCGGAGAGTCCGTCGTCCATGGTGAAGCGCTCATGCTGCCAGTCCAGGGATGAGCCCAGTCGGCGTAGTTGCCGGGTGATGTTGCCACCGGACTCATGCTTCCACTCCCAGATCCTCTCGATGAACTTCTCCCTTCCCAGGTCGTGGCGCTTTTTCTGTTCCGCTTCCAGCTGGCGCTCCACCACCATCTGGGTGGCGATACCGGCATGGTCGGTGCCGGGCTGCCAGAGTGTCTGGTCCCCTTTCATCCTGTGATAGCGGATCAGGGTGTCCATTATGGTGTTATTGAACCCATGCCCCATGTGCAGGTTGCCGGTGACGTTGGGTGGCGGAATCATGATGCAGTAACTGTCACCGTCTGTTTTGGTCGGTGCGAAATATCCGCGCTCCTCCCAAGTCTGATACCAGCTTTGCTCAATGGCGTGTGGATTATAGGTTTTTTCCATGGATCTATTAATGGTCTAGCAACGAAAAAGGAGTATTATAACCTGCTTGAACACCGGTCTGTTAACACTAATCCAAACTGTTTGTGTTGTCCCGGATAAATACTCCAACAACACCAATTGGATCAGCGCTAACAGTGCCCACCGCAGATGATGCAATCTGGCTGCGAAGAAAAGGACCGGAGAGGGTGGTCTTATTTATCGCGCTGATCAAAGCGTCACAACAGACCTGAACACTATTGGGCGACTATAAAAACCAAGGGGAGAAGCGACACCATGAGTACTTCACGACATGTCTTTGCATTCGATAAG
>JAHRHW010000310.1 GCA_019100305.1 Candidatus Thiodiazotropha taylori
GAATGGTCACTACGATCGGATCTTCATTACCCTCGTGGGTGATCAGCTCAACACCCTCCGGCAGGCTCACCTCAGAGGCATGCAGGACCGCACCCAGCTCAAGGTTGCCCAGATCGATCTCGATGAATTCAGGCAGGTCTTTTGGCAGACAGCTGATCTCCATGTCGGTCATCACGTGGCTGGCCTGTCCACCGGATTTGATGCCAGGGCAGGTGGCTTCGTTGATGAAGTGCAGCGGAACGTGCAGTTTGATCTTTTCATCAGCCTGTACGCGTTGAAAATCCACATGCAGGATGAATGGCTTGGCCGGGTGGCGCTGCAGATCCTTCAGTACCACAGTCTCACTCTTACCAGCCAGTTTCAGTTCGAGCAGGTTGGAGTAGAAACCTTCATTCTCGAGTGAGTGGGCGATCTCGTTGTGCTGAAGGGTGATCGGGGTTGGATCCTGATGTGCACCATAGACGATGCCCGGAACCAGACCGGAGCGACGCAGGCGGCGGCTCGCACCTTTCCCTGTATCGCTCCGTGCTTCGGCGCTAACTTCAAAATTTGCAGACATGGTTATCTCCGTATCTGTTTAGGTCAATAGGGATGTCGCTTTGCGACCAAGCGACACCACCGCTGAATTCAAGCGGACGCGCGATTCTATCAGGATTGACCAGAATTTCCAGCCTTTTAGGAGTGTCCGCTCAGTTATTTGAGCCGCAAATGGACGCTAATCACCGCTAAATCTGGCAAATATTATCTCTGATATGGGTACATATTTGCGTTTTGGCGGTGTCTCGCACCCGCTTCGCTGAATGATGAGTTAATCGATAAACAGAGAACTGACCGACTCCTCGTTGGAGATCCGGCGCATGGTTTCGGCAAGCAGTTCTGCGATCGAAACCTGACGGATCACTTCGCACTGTTTGGCATCTTCCGACAAGGGAATGGTATTGGTGACGACAAGCTCATCCAGCTTGGAGTTCTTGAGGTTGGTGACCGCAGGGCCGGAAAGCACCGGATGGGTACTGTAGGCGACCACTTTGGCGGCACCATGCTCCTTGAGGGCGCTGGCCGCCTGGCAGAGGGTGCCTGCGGTATCCACCAGGTCGTCGATGAGAACGCAGCTGCGGCCCTCCACATGGCCGATGATATTCATCACCTTGGCCTCATTGGGTTTCGGACGGCGCTTGTCGATGATCGCCAGTTCGGCATCATCCAGACGCTTTGCCAGTGCCCGGGCCCTGACCACACCACCCACATCGGGAGAAACCACCACGATATCCGGATGTTTCTGGCGCCAGACGTCACCGAGCAGGATCGGTGAGGCGTAGACATTGTCCACCGGAATGTCGAAAAAACCCTGGATCTGGTCTGCGTGGAGATCGACCGTCAGTACTCGGTCAGCACCAGCGGTGGCGATCATCTTCGCCGCCAGTCGGGCGGTGATCGGTACCCTGGCGGAACGGGGGCGGCGGTCCTGACGGGCATAGCCGAAATAGGGGATGACTGCGGTGATGCGGTTGGCTGAAGACCAGCGCATGGCATCAATCATCACCAGCAGCTCCATCAGGTTCTCATTGGTCGGTGCTGAGGTGGATTGCACGATGAAGACGTCCCGGCCACGGACATTCTCATGAATCTCGGCCATCACTTCCCCATCACTGAAACGGCCAACCTGCATTTTACCCAAGGGGAGGTTGAGATGACTCACGATTCCGGAGGTGAGAGAGGGGTTGGCGTTACCCGAAAAGACCGTCATGGCAGTGGATGGCACGGTGCTAATCCTCAGTCGAGAAAATAGTTTGCAGAGAAATGGCTGGGGCGGCAGGATTCGAACCTACGAATGCTGGGATCAAAACCCAGTGCCTTACCGCTTGGCGACGCCCCAATTAACTCTTTTCCAGCTGGAACTGATCCAGTAGCGGGGAGCGGTTAAGCCCCCGGGCAACAAACCCTGTAAGATCGCTTGGTAGCCGATCCAGTACCTCGTCCGCCTCCCGCCGTTCAGCGAATTCTGCAAACAGGCAGGCGCCTGTTCCGGTCAGTCGCGCGTCGGCATACTGATCAAGCCAATCCATCGCCTGCGCCACATCCGGGTAGCGCCGTCTGACTACCGTAAGGCAGTCATTTTGGCTGTTGCCGTCTAGAAAGGCGCGTATTTTGATCCTGGGGGAGTTGCGTGTCAAATCAGCTTGTCCGAATACCTCGGCGGTTGATACGTGGCAGGCTGGATTGAGTACCAAAAACCAGGGTTCCGGGAGTTCAATGTCAGTCATTTTATCCCCCACACCTTCCGCCCAGGCCGCCTGGCCATGGATGAAGATCGGCACATCGGCCCCCAGTGATCCGCCAATCTCCATCAGTTGATCCTTGCCAAGACCAAGCCCCCACAGGTGGTTGAGGGCTACCAGGGTTGTGGCGGCATCGGAGCTACCTCCCCCGAGCCCCCCTCCCATCGGCAGGACTTTGTGCAGGGTCAGCTCCACGCCTGAATCCGATCCCGTGATCTGCTGCAGCATCTGCGCCGCGCGAAAACAGAGATTCTGTTGCTCCGGAACCCCGGGTAGTGGATTGGTGATGATGATCCGGCCGTCATGGCGAGGTTTGAAATCGAGCCGATCCTGCCGGTCGATGAACTGAAACACGGTTTGCAGATCGTGGTAGCCATCCTCACGTCTGCCGACAATGCGTAGCATCAGATTCAATTTTGCCGGTGCCGGACAGCTGAGGCTCTCCGGGGGTGAATCAAGGGGTCTGGTCACAGCTGACTAGTCTTCAGCGCCCAAACGCAACATCGCAGGCCGGACGAAGCGATTGTCGGGTTCCCTCTCCAGAGCGGCCTTCCAGATTTCGAGGGCCCGTTCCTGCTCACCCATCACCCACAGCACTTCTCCCAGATGGGAAGCGATCTCAGCGTCGTTGCTGATCTCGGCTGCTTTCTCCAGATGCTCCAGGGCGGCCGGCAGATTGCCCAGGCGATACTCAACCCAGCCCATGCTGTCGAGTACGGCCGGGCTTTCCGGTTTCAGAGCCAATGCCTGGACTATGTACTGCCGGGCCTCTTGCAGGCGGTCGGTCTGATCCGCCAGGGTGTAGCCGAGGGCGTTCAGTGCATCGGCATGTTGTGGGTGGCTGTCGAGGATCCTGCGCAGGTCCTGTTCAAGCAGGTCGACCCGTTTCAGGTCTGCGGCATTGAGGCCTCTGGCATAGAGCAAGTCGGTGTTATCACTGAACCGCTCAAGCGCCTTACTGTAGACTTCATGGGCGGTGGCGTACTCTCTGGCTTCACGCAACAGTTCAGCTTCGATCATGTAGAATTTCAGCTGATTGCGCGATTGATTCACTCTCAGACGTTGCAGGGTCTCTCTGGCCTGTTTCAGGTTGCCTTGATCGGAGAGGATCTTGGCAATCCTTACCTGCGCGTCAGCCAGGTGTTTTCCCTCAACCCGGCTGTAGCGGTCCAGCGCCTGTTCGTAGGCCTCCTGCTCTTCAGCGATCGCCCCGAGATAGAAATTGGCTTCATCTCTTTTAGCCCGGCTCTGGGTCAGGGTCGACAAATACTGCTGCGCCTTGTCGTACTGATCAAGCTGCATGTAGATCATACCGAGTGAGAAGCTAAAATCGGTGTTGTCCGGAGCTTGCTGGTTGAGTTCAAGGAACTGCTGTAGGGAGGCTTCGACCTGGTTTATTTCGAGCAGAATTCTGGCATAGGCGTGTCTGAGCTTGATGTCACTCGGATATTTCTCAACCGCCTGCTGGAGAAATTCAACACCCTGTTTCTCCTTTTTCATGGCGATCAGAGTGTGGGCTCTCAATACCAGGCTCTGGGTGGAGCTTGGTTCCAGGATGAGGGACTGATCGATGTACTCCAGGGCCAGTGTCCGTTGGGATGCCCGGTTGGCAACCAGGGCGAGGGCATACAGTGCCGAGGAGGAGTTCGTATCCTCGGGTACCAGCTGCTGCATCAGCGCCAGTGCTTTTTCCGGGGAACCGGATTTTTCAGCGATTGCGGCAGCCTGCACATAGCCGGATTGGCCGTTGCGATTTGCGATCTTGATGACCTGCTGCAGATGTGAGATCGCCTCATTCAACTGGTTGGCCCTGATGTTGATTATGGCGGCGATTTGGTACGCCTTCAGCTCCTGTGGGTCGATATCGATCCAGAGTCGTGCGGCTGTCAGGGCTTTTTCAGGCTGATTGGCTTGCAGCGCTAGGCTGGTGGCTCGCTCAGCCGAAAGGGGGTCCCGCGACTCCCGGGCAACCTGCAGGGCGTGGTCGAACGCCATCGATTGTTCACCGCGTTGAGCCGCAATTTCACTGGCCAGTGTGTGGTAGACCAGATCTGTGGTGAGTTGGTCTGCTGTTGCTTCGGCTGGTACCGGTGTTGATTCGTCGCCGGCCAGGCTGGTCGGTGTGGGCGATTTGAGTGTTGGGTTGCTGCCGCAGGCTGACAGGAATAACAGGCAAATAAGGGTGGCGGATCTGTTCATTCGGTTTACTGTGTCTGTAGTACCTTGGTTTGATCGAATAGGCTGTTTCAGGTTCATCCCCAGCTTCTTAATATTAACTTCCTATTGTAGTGGAATGCCTGGAAATTCTGCCAAAAGGCAGAGCATAATCCATGCAATTGGCGACTCTCTGATGGCCTGGGCGAGCCGCTTTGCTGGCACCTCTGCAAGAGACACTACACTAACACCAATCCAATTGACATCCGTGGTAAGCCTGAATTCAACGCTGGTATTCTCAATAGACAGAAAAATCTTTGAAATGTTTATTGACTTTGGCAAGGCTTGGCGTCAGAATGCCCGGCTCTCGTTAGGAGGGGTTCCCGAGTGGCCAAAGGGATCAGACTGTAAATCTGACGGCTCAGCCTTCGGAGGTTCGAATCCTCCCCCCTCCACCAAATAGAGCGGGAAAGTGCGTATTAAACGACTTTAACCCTAGTGCCTCCCAGGTTGATTGACCGGGGGAGGATACGAACCGAATAGAGGTTCGACAAAGGCGCTGAAAGCGACTTTGAACAATGCGCAGTGCGCATTGGCCCGGAGATTTCAGGTTGGCAGAGATAGTGCCCGGCTTCTCCGCCAAAATGGATATTGGTCGTGGTTGTTGGTGAGCGACGCGTTGCTTGGCTACGCGGGTGTAGTTCAATGGTAGAACTTCAGCCTTCCAAGCTGAATACGTGGGTTCGATTCCCATCACCCGCTCCAATGTAAACATAGGCCAATAATTAAAGATTGGCTTTGAGCGACGGTACTGTAAGACAGTGTCGTCGTTTGTGTGTGCTGAAAGTCTGGCCATTTGTGGAAGGGACTGACAGTTACATTAGAGTTTTTGCCCAGATAGCTCAGTTGGTAGAGCACACCCTTGGTAAGGGTGAGGTCGGCAGTTCAAATCTGCTTCTGGGCTCCAACAATTGAAGGCGTGCGGAAGCGCGCGAATTTGTCTTTATACAACAATAGAGAACCTGGAGAACATTCATGTCCAAGGAAAAATTCGAACGCACAAAGCCGCATGTCAATGTGGGCACGATTGGTCACGTAGACCACGGCAAGACCACGCTGA
>JAHRHW010000311.1 GCA_019100305.1 Candidatus Thiodiazotropha taylori
TGGACACAAAAACAGACCCAGCAGGGCGTATTGGATTAGTGTTAACAGGCCCTAGCTACCGGTTAGGCTTTCCGTAGAGAGGAGTCTGCCTCAGCCCCTGCTCTTTTTCGCAACCAATATGGCACGTCTCGGAGCGGGATAACCTTCGATGGTCAGATCAGGATTCAGTGGATCCAGATAGTCCTTCAGTGACTCAAAACGCATCCACTCCGTCGATCGTTGCTCGACGGTTGTGGTGGTAGAAACATCGAGCAGCCGAATATCCCGGAAACCACAGCGTTTCATCCAACCTTTGAGGGTCTCAACCGTGGGAATGAACCAGACGTTGCGCATCTTCGCATAGCGGTTTTGCGGCACCAGTACTTCCCTGTCACCACCCTCGATCACCAGGGTTTCAAGCACCAGCTCACCCTCTTTTCGTAGCGCCCCCATCAACTCATTCAAGTGTGAGAAAGGCGATTGGCGATGGTAGAAAACCCCCATCGAGAAGACCGTATCGAACGCTTTCAACTCTGCTGGCAGATCCTCAATACCCAGGGGGAACAGATGGACCGGATAGTCATTGCCGAGAAAGTGCCTGAAGGCTTCGAACTGCATATTGAACAGCTGTGTCGGATCGATCCCGATCACCCGCATCGCACCCTCCCCATGCATGCGCCAGAGGTGGTAACCATTACCACAGCCCACATCCAACACAGTTCGGTTTTTCAAGGGTGATATCTGTTCAACCAGGCGATCCCACTTAAGGTCTGAACGCCACTCGGTATCAATCTCAATGCCGCATATCCGGTAGGGACCTTTACGCCAGGGGTGCAGCTGCTGTAGTGCGTCGACGATCTGACTCCGGGTTTGATCGTCACAATCAGCTGTCACACCCGCTTCTACTTCGGTGGATCTGAAATTAACTTGTGAAACCGGGATATCGGGCAACTGGGCCAGAGCTTCTTGCCACTTCGACATATCCCCATGGGTCTGTTCACACCAGACCCGCTCAACCTGTTGCGGAAGTTCCGTTAACCAACGTCCCAGAGGGTGATCACTGTAGGCTTCACACCAATCCCAATCGTAGTTCATTTAATGGCCAGTAATGAGACAAAGTTAAAACACTGAAACCAGACTTCCACCGTTGTGAAACCGATCGTTTGAAGACGCTGTTTATGGCTCTCCAGGGTCTCCGGAATCAACACATTTTCCAGAGCACTGCGCTTTTGACTGATCTCCAGATCGCTGTAACCCTGAGCTTTCTTGAAACTGTGGTGCATCTCGGTAAACAGATCTTGTGAAGCCTCATAGGGGAGTGCAATCTTTTCCGAGAGTACCAATAGGCCGTTATCCTGCATGCCATCAAAAAGTTGTGTTAAAAAACCGAGTCGATCCTCTGCCGGTATGAATTGCAGGGTGAAATTCAGGATGATCATGGATGCCCGCTCGATCGCCACATTCCGCACATCGGAGCAGACCAGCTGTATCGGACTATTCGCTTGATCCTGCTGCAACAGCTTCGCAGCCTGCTGCAACATCGGCAGTGAGTTATCCACCGCAATCAACGCATAGTCCTGATGTGGAATGGAGGAGCGGACTGCCATGCTGGCCGCCCCCAGTGAGCAACCCAGATCGTAACAGTTGGAACCCCGGGTTACCCGACGGCTCGCCAGGGTACCGATCATATTGATAATGGTTGCGTAGCCTGGTACCGATCGATTGATCATATCGGGAAAGACCTGCGCGACCCGCTCATCGAAGACAAAATCGGGGACCACCTGCTGCGGATCGGCATACAGTTCATCTTTATTCATGACAACTATCTATTCCAGCTCCTGCGCCGCCTTTTCACCCGCCTTCACATCCACCATGCTCAACAGTACCCCACCGAGAATGAATAGAATGCCAACCGAGAGAATGGAGATTCTGGCACTGCCGGTCAGTACACCAACCCAGCCCATCAGGAACGGCCCCAGTACCGCAGCAAACTTACCCAGCATGTTGTAAAAACCAAAGAACTCAGCCGCCTGATTATGGGGAATCAATCGGGCATAGAGGGATCGGGAGAGTGCCTGTATGCCACCCTGCACCAAGCCAATGGCGATCGCCAAGGTGTAAAACTCCCAAACCGATTCCATATGGTAAGCCCAGAGCAGAATCAGCAGATAGATAAAGATGGCGATCATGATGCCCTGTTTTGCCCCTCGCCTGGAAGCTATGGAAGCGAACACCAGTGCGGCGGGAAATCCGACAAATTGTGTGATCAACAGGGCAACCATCAGGTTGTTGGCGTCGAAACCGATCGAGAGACCGAAATCAACCGCCATTCTGACAATGGTGTCCACCCCATCGATGTAGCACCAGTAAGCGATTAGAAACAGGAAGGTCATACGCAGACTGCGCAGACTGGAGAAGGTCTCCATCAGTTGACGCAGACTCGCCGACAACCAGCCTTTCTGCTGCTTTGGGCCCGCCGGCTCCTCAACCATCAGAAACAGGGGTAGTGAAAACAGCGCCCACCAGATGGCGACACTGATGAATGAGAGACGTACCGCCTGGGCGGCGTCAGCCAGCCCGAAAGCGTTCGGAAAGAGCGTCATCAACACATTGAAGGTGAACAGCAACCCACCTCCAAGATAACCAAACGCATATCCATAGGCGGAGACCCGGTCATAGTGCTGTTTTTGCGTAACCGACACCAGCAGGGAATCGTAGAAGATGTTCCCCCCCATGAAGCCGAGCATACCCAGGCAGTAAAGTACCAGGGCCATCACCCAGTTGCCCATCGCCACCAGGTAGAGGGAGCCTGTCATGACAATGCCCATGGCGGCGAAAAACATCAGAAACTTCTTTTTTGCCCCAGCCTGATCCGCCAGCGCACCAAGAAACGGCGCCATGCAGACCACCAGAATACTCGCCAGGGAGTTTGCCATACCCAGTCGGAAAGTCGACTCGGTAACCTCAACACCGGCACTCCAGTACTGCTTGAAAAATACCGGAAAAAATCCCGCCATTACGGTCGTTGCAAAGGCTGAATTTGCCCAGTCATAGAGTGTCCAGGCGAAGGTTGGGGGGTGCTTTAGTAACGCCTTACTGGTCTGTTGGTTCATGAAAGAGAGTCTTATCAGAGGCCGGCCGCTGTTTCAAGGCAGTTGATCCAGGATCGACCACAATGGATCACCGTGTGATCTGCCTATATTTGCGGGCAGGAGCAGCCTACTCCTCAGGTGTTTCAACCAAGGTCAGGTTGGCACTGATTGCCATGCGCACCAGTTCTGCCAGAGAGTCGGCCTCCATCTTCTCCATGACCCGGGCCCGATGGGCCTCCACCGTCTTTGAGCTGACACCCAGGCTAGTGGCTATCTCCTTGTTAGCCTTGCCATTGGTAACCATCAACATCACTTCATGTTCTCTGGGGGTCAACCTCGCCAGTCGGGTGGCGATCTCGGCACGCTGGGACTGCATATCACGCTGCTTGGCATCCACTGCCATGGCATGACGAATACTCTCCAGTAACAGCTCGTCATTGAAAGGCTTCTCGATAAAATCCACCGCCCCGGCTTTCATAGCCCTTACCGCCATCGGCACATCCCCATGGCCGGTGATGATAATCACGGGTATGGCAATCTGATTCACCTTCAGATACTCCTGCAACTCCAAACCACTCATCCCGGGCATGCGCACATCGAGAAGCAGGCAACCGGAGCGCCCCGGATAATAGGACTGAATGAAGGCGTTTGCCGATTCGAAGGTCTCGACTTGCATGGATACCGATTCGATCAGCCACTTCAATGAGTTCCTCATCGCCTGATCATCATCTACTACAAAAACCGTCGGCCGATTACTCATGACTAAAAACCCGGTAGTTCAATTGTTGGATCAGAAGGGAGAACCAATCTGAAGGTTGCTCCATGACCATATTCAGACTCTACCTCAATCACTCCCTTGTGATCCTGCATGATTTTTTGACTGATTGGTAATCCCATACCCATACCGCTCTTTTTGGTAGAAAAGAATGCATCGAAAAGATGTTTCTGTGTCTGTTCCGGTATCCCTGTACCACTGTCCTGGACTAAAACCTGAACCTCTCTGGAGCTCATTCTACCGGTTTTCAGTACCAGTCGCCGTTGATTCTGGTCAACTTGTTTCATTGCATCGATGGCATTGCGCACCAGATTCAACATCACCTGTTCAATCTGTACCAGGTCCACTTCGACCGGTAGTACACCCTCTGACAACTCCAGTATCACTTCCACATTCTGTCGATTGGCCTCAAATTCAATAAATGACGCCACCTCCAACACCAAGTGGTTGAGATTGACTACTTCATGCTCCTGGGGCCGTTTACCGACCAGGGTTCGCAGACGTTTGATGATCTCTCCGGCCCGCTCAGCCTGGGCGGTTATCTGGGCAATCGCATCAATGATCTCCGGCTCTCCCCCTTTCCCGGATTGCATTCGGCGAACGCAGCCACTGGCAAAGTTGACGATGGCCGAGAGTGGTTGGTTCAGCTCATGCGCGAGACCTGTGGACATCTCACCCATGGTGCTGAGACGGCAGACATGCACCAGTTCGGATTGGTGCTGACGACTCTGCATCTCAGCCATACGGATTCGTGTAATGTCCCGACCGTAGATATTGACATATTCGAGCTCAAGGATTGGCGCAAGTTGCAGGGAAAAGATCTGGCTGTCCAGATTGACTTCATACTCTTTGGTGGTTCCCTCTTTCAATGAACTGGCAACCAGGTTTTTCCAATAGAGCGGCAGTGTCTGACCCCGCTCACAATCCCAATACCCCATCAGCGGCTCACTGGCAGCATTGGCATAGACAATCACGCCACGTTTGTTGATACGCAACACCGGACTGGGGTTTTCACTGGCCAGTTTCGCCAGACTGGTGATCTCCCGCTGAGCCTGTTTTTGCCCCGAGATATCCCGCAGATAGACATTGAATACCGTCTGTTGATGAAGACGGATCGAGATGACAGAACACTCAACGGATTTCTCCTCACCATTCACGGTGACGGCCTGCATCGCCTGCCCTCTGCATTTGCTGTTCGATGCCGACATGCTGATGCAGGCAGTGAGCATTGCCCGAAAGCGCTCACGGTCGTTGGGATGTATCGCCATCTCTTCAAGATGACGACCGATCAATTGGCTACGGTTGTAACCAAAAGTTTTGAACGCTGTACCGTTGACTTCAACAATTATGCCCTCCTGATTCAGCGTCACGATGGAGACCATTGAGTTGTCAAACAGAGCACTTTTCAGCACCTCGGTCTCACGCAACCGCTCTTCCTGTCTATTGCGTAGCGTATCGCGGGCACTGATCAACTGCCGAAAGAAGGCTTTCACCCAATCCTCCAGCAACAGTAGCTGGTTGCCTTTTTTGGTTACCGGTTGTTCGATTCCCAGTGCTTGCTGTCCGAATCGGGAAATTCGCACCAGCACATGACTTATCTTGGCTGATATCAGATAGAAGATGACAGAAAAGACAATGATATAGACCAGGGTCGCAAGAAAT
>JAHRHW010000033.1 GCA_019100305.1 Candidatus Thiodiazotropha taylori
GGAATGATATTCACAAATCAGTAATCCTTGTTAGCTGATTAGTTGAATTAATATAAACTAATACTTCGCACTAATACCCTTTAGAAACAATAGGATAACACCTAGATGATTGCGGATTTAGTGATTAAAGCAGATGTTTGGATGGTGACTACTAAAAACCTTGACTCTCGAACGATGTAAATTAACTTTGACTCCGTTGCTGACCTAATTCTTAAGGATTCTTATTCTTATTTAGGAAAGGCAACAAAATTTACTACAAAGCCGCTTTTCAGCCGTTCGATGTGCCATTTTCAGATCAGAGATCCAGCACAGATGCCTCCGCTCAGTCTATCGCCTGATGAACAGCCGAGTACCCTTCCTGTTAGCAATGTACCCTTTTTATCACCCCAAGCAGAATGAGCGTATCTATACTGATTTTTATTTATAGAAACAGCGGCTTACTGTTTGATTGCAGGTCACTGCCAGATTCTGCCGCCAGTTGACCTAGCGTCATTATCTGTAGCTATCAGTTACAGATAATGCCGTTTTCCTCGATTAGATGCTTATACCGGGCATCTGTTAGAGAACGTAAGAAACAGACCAGCGCTTCCACTTCCTCATCGGTCAATGCCGGAGCAGCGAGTTCGTTGTGATTGATCGTCTCTGGAACTTCCGCATCCGCCCAAGCGATCCCTGTCTCAGGATTCAAGCTGCGATCTTCGTTATTGAACTGATCGTAAAACAGAATCACGGTCTTGAGGTCGCGAAACACACCATTGTGCATATAGGGTTCGGTCACTGCCACATTTCGTAATGTGGGCACCTTAAATTTACCCTGGTGGGATGCATCTGTGGTGGCAGGATTATCTAGCAAGCCGTTATCGACAAATCCTTCAGCCGTATTGTTGACCGCCCTTACAGCGGTATTCTCCGGTACACCAATATTATGGTACTCGTAACTGGAGAAGGTCTCCTGAGGATGACTGTTGGGCTGCAGCTGATGGCAGGTTGCGCAGTTGGTGAATTCCTGGGAAAAGAACAGTGCCTTACCCAAACCCGCCTTGGTGAGAATATACTCATCATACTCACCATTAATATGACGATCGTAGTCAGAATCAAAGCTCGCAAAGGCCTCGGTTTTCTCAAACTGGGCGATACTCTCGGTCATGGCTTCGTAGGCGGCTTCCACATCATCGAAAATAATCTCACTGTAGAGTGACTCAAAGGCTTCAACATAGTCTTCATTCTCCTCTATTCGAGCCACTACACTCGCCTTGTCAGGCATGTTCATCTCGATGGGATTCAATGGCGGTCCGCCAGCCTGACCTTTTAGATCAGCTTCCCTGCCATCCAAAAACTGGCCACCCATAAATCCCTGATACTGACCTGCATCACTGTTGAGACGATCGCGAGTTCCTTCAAAGAAATCGGGACTGAAGGCAGCGTAGGCAGCTGAAGGAGTGTTGCGGTCGCCTAATGATATTCCGTCATCACCCATAGAAACCGCACCGATCTCACCAAAGGCACCCAGGCGATCATCAACAAAGGCCCGCTCCGGATTGTGGCAGGTTGAACAGGCCTGGGTACGATTTCCCGAGAGATTTACATCGGAAAAAAGTGCTTCTCCCAATGCCTCTTTGCTTGTAAAAGTTGGCTCACTTGCATCAGAGCCATCACTACTACCGCCACCGCCTCCACATGCCGAAAATAGAAGACCAAAGGTCATCACAACCGTAAATTTCGTAAAATCTCTTGAAATATTCATAGTTTAAGGTCATCAGCCATTTCGGCCAGGTTGCTATATACACATCAAATACCAGGGAATAGAGAGTATAACTTAAATTTAAAATAAAAACACTATTGATAATCGTTCTTATTTACATTATTATTTGCTCCAACGTTTTCATGGCCTGTTCGAAACCTATCTCGGGCTTAGGGCCGTATTAAATTTGAGTTTGTATAGGAGTAACTGAATGAGACTGCAACCCATTGCCGCGGCCCTACTGAGTGCTAGCCTGTTCACTGCCTGTGGAGGTGGTGGCAGTAGTGACGATGATAACAGTTCGTCTACATCATTGATTAATATTGAAAATGTATTGAAAGTATTGGAGACCAACGCAGATATCGCTCTAGCGGCTTACAATGACGCCATTACGACTGCTCAAGCATTGAAAACCGCTCTCGCCGCCTTACGTGCCGATCCCACAGAGACAACCCTGCAATCAGCTAAGGATGCCTGGTTGGCCGCCCGTGAACCCTACGGTCAGACCGAAGTTTACCGTTTCCGCCTCAGCCCCATCGACTCGACAAACTACAGCGATGAAGACGGCCCTGAAGGTGACATCAATGCCTGGCCTCTTGGAGAGGCACTGATCGATTATGTCAATGTGGATACCGGTAATAGTGCCGATGATTTTGGCGATGACCAAGTAGGTGTGACTGCAAATGCTGCAGGCATCAACGCGAATGGCGCACTTACTGAAGCAGATGCCGAAGCCGACACCAGCAACAACATCATTGGTGATACCAGTATTACCATCAACGCAGACCTGCTGGCCAATACGGCTACTGCCAATGACGAACATGATGTTATTGCCGGCTACCATGCCATTGAATTCCTGCTCTGGGGTCAGGATCTCAATAACAACGCCACGATTACAGTCCCAGAGGATAGAACTCAGGCGGTTAAAACCCATGACGCTTCCAATCTGGCAACAGGGGGGCAACGCCCCATATCCGACTTTGTCAGTACGGCGTCTAATGATGCTGCAGATCGCCGTCACCAGTACCTGGAAGTTGCAGTAGACAAGTTGATCGCTGACCTGCAACAGGTTAGAGATGGTTGGATGGAAGGTGCCAGTTACCGTACAGCCTTCACCTCGGTGGCAGATGAAGCCGAAGCGAAACAGAAGCTGGCAGAGATTCTTACTGGTATGGGGACCCTATCCGAAGGCGAGTTGGCAGGTGAGCGTATGCAGATCGCTTTTAGTGCCAACTCCCAGGAAGATGAGCACTCCTGTTTTTCCGACAACACCCACCGCGATATCTGGCTGAATGCGGAAGGTGTTTCCAACAGTTATTACGGTGTCTATGCCGGCTACGACAGCGACCTGGATGGTATTGATGATGTAACCACCAATGCTGTGGATGGTTATGGTATTGATGACTACCTCCAGGATGCCGGGCTCACCACGTTGAAGAGTGATATCGAAACTGCCCTGACAGACACCGAATCCGCCTATGTGGCCATTGATGCGGCCGCTCGGGCAGGTCGCCCAGTAGATGTACTGATCACTGAAGCCAAAACCAGTGACAACCCCATGTATCCGGCAATCATCTCCCTGAATAGCCAATCATCATTGATTCAACAAGTGGCCGATGAACTGAATCTGGGTAATGTGGTTGATGATGATGCATCGGGATGTGATACCAGTGATCCATCCACTGAATGCTGATCAGTAGCTGTATTAGACAAATCAGCAGTTAACGCTGATCTGTTTACCGGTAGTAATAGGGCAAAGCCGGCATAGTCTGGCTTTGCCTCTTCATACGATCAATAGCCAATCATGTACACTATCCAAAATACACTGATGAGCGTGGTAATAGGCTCTTCCATGCTGCTGAATGTGAGCGGTTGCAGCAACTCAGCGGCACCCTCCCTATCGTCGTCAGAATCACTGCCTGGTGGGGAAACATCGGTTTCGATCCAACCTTTTGCCTCATTTCAGCTGCCTGCTGAAAATCTTCCTCAGGCACGACATCCGGATTTCCATGCTGGCAAGGCCCTGGCTCACCAACCCTGGGTACGCGCCCCCACCATAACGACTGCCCGGGATGGATTGGGCCCACTTTACAATGCACGAACCTGCCTTTTTTGCCATATCAACGGTGGTCGAAGCCAGATGCCGGAGAGCCCGGATCGAGAGCTGATAGGACCTTTCGTACGCATCAGTATTCCAGGCAAAGACAAAATCCAAGGCGTGGTGCCTGAACCGGTATACGGTGACCAACTGCAGACCCAGTCGGTTGCTCTGAGTCATCAACTACGGCAGGTAAGCCAATTGAAAAAAGTGAGCCTGAGAGCCGAGGAGGTTAAACCCGAAGCCTATATCTATATCGACTGGCAACATTCGACCTTCACCTACCCGGACCGGACACAGGTTAATCTGCGCCGGCCGAAACCCCGTATCACAAAACTTGCGTATGGCGAATTGAATGCAGACACCATGTTCAGCTTACGTAACTCCCCGCCTATCCATGGTACAGGCCTGCTGGAACTGATCCCCCAAACAGCCATCGACAAACTTGCCGATCCACAGGACAGTAATGGTGATGGAATCTCAGGCAGAGTCAATCAGGTTTGGGACTTTGAACAAGCCAGGACTGTACCGGGACGATTTGGATTAAAGGCTAATCGGGCGAATAACCTACGTATTGTTACCGCTGCAGCCTTTACTGGTGATGTAGGTATTACCAATCCCCTATTCCCGCAGCAACCCTGTACCGAGGCACAGACCCGATGTTTGAAAACCGTTAATGGGAATGGCGAAGAAGGGGTGGAAATCCCGGACAATCTATTGAGTCTGGTGACTGATTTCCTACGCAATATTGGTGTTCCCAAGCGCAGTGGTTGGAACAGTGAGCCAGTATTGGCAGGGCGGGAGCTCTTCTACCAAACGGGCTGTCAGGAATGTCACCACCCGGATTACACCACGGCAGAATCAAGCCAAATGCCCCACCTCTCTAAACAGAAAATTTGGCCCTACACAGATCTGTTGCTACATGACATGGGGCCTGATCTAGCGGATGGTCGACCAGACTACCAAGCCAGCGGGAGTGAGTGGCGAACACCTCCACTGTGGGGTGTTGGATTGCGTGAAGCAGTTAACGGCAGTAATAACCTGCTACATGATGGCCGCGCTCGAACAGTGGAAGAGGCGATTCTCTGGCATGGCGGTGAAGCCAAACTGGTCAGGCAACATTTCGTCAATCTGAAGGCGGATCAGCGACAGTTACTGATTGAGTTTGTGGAGTCCCTTTAAGCGGAATTGAAAGATGGTTAATCGAACTGGAATAACTCGCAGATCACTCATATCAGGCATCGCCACCCTGGCAGTTATGCCCTCCTCTCTTGTTGCTGCAAATGTTCGTCAACATAGCAGGAAAAGTAATATCTGGGTTTCAGCACAAGGTGATAAAGCTGAAACGTATGGCATTGGCTTGTTTAACTCAGGTAGTGCCACAAGTCGAGAGATACCCTCTGGATTCCGTGGCCATGGTGTCAGTCTGCATCCGTCAAATAATCGAATAGTGATGTTTGCCCGACGTCCCGGAACAGAGGCAATAGAAGTCGACTTGGAGAGCCATGATCATCGATTGGCATTTGTGTGTAAAAAAAACCGCCATTTGTTTGGACATGGCTGTTTTTCAGCTGATGGAAAACTGTTATTCAACACCGAAACAGAGATAGACACTGGCCGAGGCTTGATCGCCATCAGAGATGCAAACAGCTATGAATTATTGGCTGAGATCGCCAGCCACGGCATTGGGCCTCATGAGCTGAAACTGCTCAATGATGACAAGACTCTGGTTGTCGCCAACGGCGGTATTCTTACCCACCCCGATAGTGGTAGAAAAAAACTCAATCTAGATAGCATGTCCTCAAACCTCTGCTATATCGATAGTAATTCCGGTAAAAAACTTGCCTTACATCGTCTCGATGAGACAAAAGCCAGCATTCGCCATCTTGATGTGGCCGATGATGACACCGTTGCCTTTGCAATGCAGTTTCAGCGAGAGGCTGTTGCTCATGATTCATTGGTGCCATTAACCGCAACTCATCGACTCGGTGACTCGCTACACCTGCTCAAAGCACCAGAGGCCATAGTGATGCAATTGCGCGACTATATTGGCAGTGTCGCAATCAACAACAAAAATCGAGTCGTTGGATTCACCAGCCCCAAAGGAAGTATTGCCGTATTTTGGAATCTGAAAAACGGTGCTTTTCTCGGATATCATCAACTGCATGATGTCTGCGGCATCGCAGTCACGGAAGATCAGCGTTACTTTGCCCTGACCAGTTCCAATGGTCAGATGAGACTGCTCGATGCACAGACCCTGAAAGAAGATCGAGCACATCGCCAACACCCCGATATCAGGTGGGACAACCATCTGCTTCTCACAACAGGGTAACTCTCCAATTCAATCCTATGATGTCCATCGCCATGCGAAATACCAGCCTGATTATTCTCTGTCTGTTGATACTCAGTGGCTGCAGCGGCAGTCGCCCCAATGATCCACCTGAATTGACAGCCGATAACCTTAATTTAGCGCTGCAATATGCGGTTGATCAGTCAGTCATTCCTGCTGCCACTGCGTTCAATACCCAGGCCGTGTCCTTTCACACTGCAACCGATCGTTTTTGCAGCACGATCAATGCCGTGGAGTTGGAAGTTCTGCAGAGTACCTGGATTAACCTGTATGAAAAGTGGTTTCACTTGGCGAATTACAATTTTGGCCCCCTCAATGATGATCTGGTATTTGCAAAATACACCTTTATCGACAGTCTACGGGTACGTGGTACCAACTATATCAATACGGTGCGAGATGAGATCGACAACCTGATTGCCGGATCAGAGAATTTGGATGAAAGCTTCTTTGAACAACTGACATTTAACAAAGTTGGTCTATTAGCGCTGGAAGTACTCTCCTTCGAAGCCAGCGGTGGCGCTCAAAGCACTTTGGCGGACGATATCATCGAAGACTTTCAGAGCAATCCTCGCAAGTGCGACATTCTCACAGGAATGGCTCTTCAACTGGCGAACAATACAGACTATGTGGTTCAGGGATGGCAATCACAGCATAAAGATAGTGAGCGGTCTTACCGTACCCTGTTTCTCAATGATCAGCTCGATGATGGCAGCAATAATCTCACCCAGCTCCTGGTTTCGGTTCAAGAACATCTGGACTACTTGAATAAACGCAATGTACTTACCACCAGCGCAAGCCTCTCAGGAATCGCCTGGAGCGGTTTCAGCGCAGCAATCGATGAGATCGAAATCCTACTGGAGGGTAATACAGAAGTCAGTTTTCTCGGCTTGATGGAAGCCGGTGGTTTCAGCGATTCGGTATCAGCTGTCCGGGAGACCATTGCCACCGCCCGCACTGCCATCAATACCCGGGATACGGAGCTACTGGAGACAAACATTGCAAAACTCGATGGTCACTTCAAGCGGGAGATACCCAACGGCTTGGATGTAGAGCTGGGTATCAACTTCAGCGACGGGGACTGACCGTCAGTCGCACACTACTTAATTATTAGACAGGCTAAATTGACATGAAACAAATCGGAAACTCTCTGCTGCTGGCCTCAATTCTGCTAAGCAGTGCGGCGATTGCCGAAATCACGAATGACGAGGCAGAAATCGAGGCACTGCGTGAACGTATCGATCAGCTTGAGCAAGACCTGGATGCCAAACTGGAAGCCATGGCAGACAGCCTGGAACGTCAACAGACGGAAGAGAACTTGGCTAACCAGGTCCATCTCGGCGGTTATGGCGAACTGCACTACAATCATCTGGATGTGGATGGAGTCGACGACCGGGAGTTGGACTTCCATCGTTTCGTACTCTTCTTTGGCTACGACTTCTCTGACTCAATTCGCTTCGTTTCCGAGCTTGAAGTTGAGCACATTATCGCCAGCTCCTCCAGGCGTGGAGCAGTGGAACTTGAGCAGGCCTTCATCGAGTTCGATGTGTATCAGGGCACAATGGCTCAGGTTGGTGCGATTCTGATGCCAATAGGCATAATCAATGAAACCCATGAGCCGCCGACTTTTTACGGTGTTGAGCGTCCTATTGTGGAGACCACCATTATCCCTACAACCTGGTGGTCTAACGGTGTCAATCTAATCTATAGAACTGATAATGCCCTACGTTTCGACTTGATGATTTCCGAAGGACTGAAGACCAGTGAGAGTGACCCTTTTAATCTCAAGGGTGGCAAGCAGAAAGGCTCTTTCGCTGATGCCTTCGATTTTGCTGTGACAGGCCGTGCCACCTTTACCGGCATGGCAGGTCTGGAGGTGGCCGCTTATGCACAATACCAGCCTGATCTGGATCAGAGCGCAGAGACTTCATATGCTGAAGAAGCCACCCTGATCGGTGGACATGTCATCTACCAGCTCGGCGACTTCACAGCCAAGGGTCTCTATGCACGTTGGGACCTGGGTGGCGACGCAGCTGAAGCGGCCGGCAAAGAAGTTCAGGATGGCGGCTATGTTGAACTTGCCTGGCGCCCAATGGAAGCCGTGGGCTTTTTTGTACGCCAGAGTGCCTGGTCGCAAGAAGCCGATGTGGATGCAGCGCAGACTGACTTCGGTGTTAACTACTACCCACACAGTGATGTGGTGTTAAAATTTGATTACCAGCTGCAAAATAACGATGCCGGTAATAGTGACGGTTTCAACCTGGGCCTGGGTTACCAGTTTTAAATCGACTAATGGCGCGGTTATGCCACGCCAGGTCAGCTGCGCTCAATTGTCACTATGAGTCCGAACCGACAAATGCACCTTATTTTCTACTGCTGTGTTGCTGTGGTAATCATTGCAATAGCACCCGCTTCGTGGGCGCAAGGCACGTACCTGAGCAAAGAGGATTTTCTTGAGCAAAACCTGGGTACCGGCTACACAGCTCACAAACTCTGGTTCAATAAACCGGTTAAACAGCAGTTGAAAAAGATCTTCGGTCACAAATATCCCGGACTGCGAATCCGCTACTGGTCAAATAACCAGAATACCAGTCAGACTGCCTGGATTCTCAATGAGATCGGCAAAGTCAAACCCATCACATTCGGTGTGGTGATCAACAACCGGCAGATCGAATCGATCTATGTTTTGGTGTTTCGTGAAAGCCGAGGCTGGGAAATCAAGCAGACCTTCTTCACCGAACAGTTTCTTGGCGCGGCGCTGACTGACCGAATGAGACTCAATCAGCATATCGACAGCATCAGTGGTGCAACCCTCTCGGTAATCGCAATGAAAAAAGTTGCCCGTGCTGCACTCTATCTCAGCGATCAGGTTGAGCAGACAGCTCCGGCAGTCTCTCACAAACCGAATGGGGATAGTTCAGGTTAATGGCGAGTTTCAAGCGCAGTTTAAAACTGTTTTTTCTACGCTGGCATCGCCGTATCGGCGTAATGCTATCGGTGTTTGTAATATTGCTGGCGCTAACCGGCATCGTCATCAATCACGCCAATCGATTTGGTCTCGATACGATACCAATCACCTCACCCTGGATATTGAGTTGGTATGGTATAGAGTTCCGAGGAGAAATAACCGGCTATGCCTCAGAGGAGAGCTGGATCAGCGCCTTTCAGGGAAAACTCTACTGGGATAGTGAATCGATCGGCTATTGTGCTGAGCCTTTGAAAGGTGCAGAAATGGTTGCGGGTATCTGGTTTGTACTCTGTGATACCTCGTTGACCTTGCTCTCTAGCGATGGTGAACTGATCGAAACCCTGGATGATGTGGTGCCCGATGATACGAGCACCCTGTCTGGTGTACAAGGTGATTGGTTGGTTATTGCCACCGATAGCGGCATGCAGATAATGCACTCGGATACCTTGGAGCTTAAACCGGATACCGAAGCAAATACGACCGCTCGTATTGCTACCCCCTTACCCGCAGGTTTACAGGCTAAACTGAATTTCAAAAGGCATAGCATTACCGTTGAACGGCTGTTGCTGGATCTACACAGCGGTCGCATTTTGCAACTGCCTGGCGCACTGTTCAACGATCTGGTAGCACTAGCAATGATTCTGCTTGCACTCTCAGGAAGCTGGTTGTGGCTACAACGTAAATGATAAAACAGTTCATTCAGCATGATAACCTTCCATCGAGCATGTCAATAGAACAGTTAGATCAAGCTTAGTCCGAATCATCCTTCATGTCTGTCAGTTACTCCATAACACGATACACTCTGTTATGTTGTTGAAATCCCTCAATAGAATCCATACTTCACACCTAAAGAGTCATCAATCGATAATACTTTTTACACCACACAGCCCAGGGCATTTACCTGCAAGAGACATTGAAAATCAGTAGCTGGAGCTGCATTAGAATGATTGTTATCGAGATGGATTAAAATACCATCGACTATGTAAATAAGACTACAGTCCTGTATTAAGATTAAGCGCCAGGCTAGGTTGCTTGCCTTTATGATAAAACAGGTGTTGGCCGATTTTGGTTACCACAGTAAACGCCTTGCTCCATTTAGGAGAGACATAATCCGCGTGATACCAAAGTGCACCATAGGTTGGATCCCTGACTTTACCGAGATAGACCTCAAAGGCCCTTGCCAATGATTTCAACCAAGCCTTTCGGTTGATCGGCTTGTCAGAACGGCCATCACACCACCATGAAAACTGACAACGGTTCAACCTTTTCTCGCCACCTTGTTTGACAACACCACATATTGAGTTGGGAAACCTCTGATGCGCTACCCGGTTCATCACCACATGTCCAACAGCATATTGACCTTGAGCCGATTCACTGCGAGCCTCAAAGTAGATATTCAATGCAAGGCAGTGCAGTTCATTGGAAAGTGCAATACTCTGTTGTGCCACATCATTAAACAACCAATGCCAAAGATTGGAAGGATCTTCATCGGAAGCTTTGCTGGTAGTCGCTTTTTGCAAAGGCGCAGCCTGTATGCCGCTTGAGAAAGCGTATAGCGTAACGAATAAAAGATTTGCCATACAGGCAATGGTTCTTGTGGTCGTTGTTCTTGATTTCATTCTCTGTCATCCTTAACGAAATTCAATAAACACTATTCATACAGTGTTTATTTTTAGGCCGCTGCCAACTTGAAAATAAGTTGATGCACAACTTGAGCCATTTTTTATTTATTTCAGTAAATAAAAACTTTATGAACTATTTTTGAAGTAAATACTCCAGCCGGCTGTAAATTTTTTCGACAGTTGTGACGTCAACTGTGTCACAAATCAATCGAATCACCTCAAAAAGCCCCTGCCCTGCCAGGGTTTTATCGGAATGCACGGATTCCGGTAGGAACTGGGTGTATGAGTTTGTTATTGGTTCGATCTATGATGCGAGAATGAACTAAGACAGCAGGAAGCTTTCTCTCTACGAATTAATCTGAGATTGTTAAGGCTCAACAACAATCAAAGGCACCAGTAGCTCATCTTCACTCAAACCACCATGTACCCCAATCAGTTGATAGCGCCGCTCCTGAGCCAACCAGTCGTTCAAGGTATAATCCTCGCGCATCAACAATAGCCTGTCTCCAATTCGCCGTTTCAGCTGAGGATTGGTTTCACCGATACCGAACCATCCCTCCTCGATCAACTCATCGGAGCGATAATTGTCTGCCTGCTCTGCAAGGTGATCAGCGATGTATCGATCAAAGCACTCACTTTTATCCGGTCTCACATAACAGTAAGCCGATCTGGGTTCTCCGCATAAAGGCATGGCAAGACAATCAGCCAGTGTTGGATAATCGTCCAATGACAGACGCCGTTGCGGATGTGTGTCAATCTGTCCATGATCAGCGCAGACGATGAGCAAAGTTCCTGTCTCATGGCATTGGCTTGCCAACTCACTGAAACAGTGGTCAAGCTCTGACAGATGCTGTTCTGCCGACTCACTCCATATGCCTTGATGATGGCCCAGAGTATCCAACTCCGGCCAGTAGGCGAACAGATAACGCTCTTCTCCCCGCTTCATCATGCCGATCAAATTTTGTTTCAAATCATCCAGGCTGGTATGGGTCAGCAGTTTCGAACGACCAACAAAGGATTGAGTGAAATCTGATTTGGCAATCTTGTCCGGTACCAGACAAGCGGTTGAACCGGGTATTGAATCTGTCAGGGGTTTTACATTCAATAAAGCCCTCAGATCAATCCCGGCCTGGTTTAAGGGTACGCCGCCATATCTCGGCCTGCCAGGCAGGATGGCCAGGATCGCTCCCAGTTCGGCAAAGAAGATGTGCCAACCGGTGAGGCCATGTTGTTGAGGCGCCAGTCCGGTGAGAAAACTGGTGACTGCGCTCGCCGTGGTTGGCGGGTAGACGGAAGTCATACCCCCCAGCAGATTGGCATTTAGATGACTGGCTCTAAGGTGAGAGCGGAGATAGTTCAGACCGAGCCCGTCTATAACCCACAGCAGCACCTGTCGATATTGACTGATCTGATCGGCAGGCAGTAAGCGATGTTCTGGGTAGATGAGGGGTTCGCCACCCAACCCCTGCTGGATCGAGGCCATCAGATTGACGATGCTGCCGCCATGATAATCCGGTAATAGCATATTTTCAGTTTAACCCGTATTTCGCCGTTGTACTGCAAAAGCCCGGTGCAACTTGTCTTCTCAAAATTTGTTCAAGCAGGGTGAGAAACGAGCTGACAACCACCGGACCGGAACTAAATTCATACAAATCGGAATTTCTGGCTTCACTCGTGCTATTACCCGGCAACGTGCTTCATAGTTTGTTTTTAGGTACTCTTAGTGAGCTTGAAATTTAACAATCTTACGAGCTGGGCGTTTGGCAGATCCAGCTCACCGGAATTCGGTGTAACACGTTGATAATAAAAAAATAATACTCAACTGTATTACACAACTCAGATTATCGGTGACTCGGTCATTTTCCGGGCCAGTTAATACCATGGTGGATTATGGATACCAAAGATAACCATTCCCTCCCCTCAGATGATACGACCCGTCTGGCAGATACGAACTCGCCAAACACCGCAAATCCGGGTGAAATCACTGGTTCGACCACCGATCCGGCAAGCACTACCTCACCGACCTACACCGGGATAACCGAAGAGTTCAATACGGAGGATATCCAGGTTGTCCAGGTTGGCTCGGTTCTGAAAAACCGCTTTGTTCTCGAAGAGATGCTGGGTCGCGGTGGTATGGGAGTGGTCTATAAGGCGCAGGACATGCGTAAGGTCGAAGCCATGGACAGAGACCCGTATATCGCGGTCAAGGTGCTGTCAAAGGATTTCCAGGCCAATCCCGACTCCTTCATAGCCTTACAAAGAGAGACCAAAAAAGCGCAGCAACTGGCCCATCCCAATATTGTCACGGTCTACGACTTCGACCGGGATGGCCCCAATGTCTTCATGACCATGGAACTCTTGCAGGGCGAACCTCTGGATCATCTGATCAGACGCATCCGCCCCTCCGCCCTGCCCGCCCAAGAGGCGCTATCGATCATCGAACAGATGAGTCGGGCATTGGCCTATGCCCATTCGGAAAACATCGTCCACTCCGACTTCAAGCCGGGAAATGTGTTCCTGACATCAAAAAACGTGGTCAAAGTGGTTGATTTCGGTATCGCACGGGCAGCCAAGGATTCAGACCGGGTGGTTGAGGATGCCACCATATTCGATCCAGGTTCTTTAGGCGCCCTGACGCCCACCTATGCCAGCTGCGAGATGCTTGAATACGGCACGCCCGATCCACGGGACGATGTTTACGGTCTAGCGGTCGTCGCCTATGAGTTGTTGGCAGGCAGTCACCCCTTCAGCCGCAAGCCGGCAACCTACGCCAGAGACCTGGGCATGAAGGCCGAACGGCCCAAGGAGATCTCAAAAGAGGTTTGGCAGGCAATCTCTCATGGGCTCGAATTCGAACGGGAAAAGCGTACCATCAACGCCACCCAATTTTTGCATGAGATGTCCGGGCCACGCAGTGGGCGGGACAGCAGATTCCCCAGGTGGGCCTACCCTGTTACGGCCGCAGCCGGGCTATTGATGGCAGTAGCGCTTGTCACGCTTCTGTTCTTTGGTAATGGTGACGGTCAACCAGAGATTATTCTGGAAGAGACGTCGAGCCTGGCGGAAGAACAACGCACACACATCGAGGATCTACTGGAAGTGGCGGAAGTCCATGGACTGGTGGGACGTTACATCGAGCCCTCGGGCAGTAGTGCCTACGATGCCTATCAACAGGTTCTGGCGCTGCATGAAAACAATAAACAAGCGTGGGAAGGTCTGCATAGTCTGGGAGATCAATTGGTGGTAGCAATCCAGAAACTGCTCGATAACGGGAAACAGGATCAAGCGGAAATTCTGATCAGTAGAGGCCTGGAAAAACTGCCTCAACATGAAGGATTGCAAGCGCTGCGCGAGACATTTTAAGCGCTTATGGGTTGGCGGAAACTGCAGGCGATTGCTGATGACTCCATTCACATGACTCGGCCAGACACTGCAACATCGATTTCCAGATCTCTTCCCAACAACACCCGTGGCCAAAATCTTCGAAGGTTATGAACTGACCGTTGGGCTGCTTCTCCACGGCCGCCTCGACCATCCAGGAAGGAATATTATCATCCTCTCCACCAGCCAGATGGTACTGTTGAATGGCGGCATCCAGTGGCGGTTGCAGGCTGGGATTGATTGATCCTTTCAATGGATCATAATCGTGTAATTCGGTCCATGCTTCGATATCGAGATTACCTGCTAAAGTGACGATCTGACGTGTTTGCGGCAGTTTCGGCGCCAGTAGCATGGCCAAACCACCTCCCCCGCTGAATCCCACCATGACCAGATCCTGATAGTTGCCACTCTGGAGTAATTTCTCTATCACCACAGCCATGCTATTCACCACGGCACTCGAGTAGCGTTGATAGGTCCAGAGCAGTGGCGTACAGGCGGGCGTGTTGTATCGACCATGATAGCAAGGTCGCCCCAGATAGACGCTGGGATTGTCGCCCAGGGCCATCAGACGCAGCGCCACCGGATCTCTCGGCGTTGGATCCAATGCGATGAACTTCCCACCCAGCCAGGGAGTACCATCCCCCCCCAGATAGACATGCAATTGCGATGAGCGCATGGAGACCTGGTTTTTAAACACTGTATGAATAAAACCCTCACCCAGCAACTCCTGTTTGTCGAATCCCAACTCGGCTGCCTGCCGATCGAATCGCTTACTCGGCGAAGCACAGGCAGACAGGAATAACAATGCTGCAACGCAAAATAAACGTGAATATGTCATAGTAGAGAGATTATTCGTTTCCAGCCTCATGCAATTTGTCTATCCTTAATCGCAGAGAGTATGAAATCCTTGTTGGAAAAAGACATGTTACAACTTCCCACCCTGAAACAAACCCCTAAATTCAGCCCACTTACCATTGCAGTCACAGCACTGATCAGCGGCTGGCTCGGTCTTGCCGGCTGCCAGTCTCAGGCAACCAAGGCAGAGACTCAGCAATCCCTGTCAGAGTTGGCCGGTAATACGGACAAACTGCTCATCGTAGACTGTCTGCTCCCTGGGCAGGTACGTAAACTGGGCTCCAATATGACCTATGTATCGCCCAGAAGACCGGTCAAGACAACGGCTTCAGAGTGTGAGATACGTGGTGGTGAGTATGTCGCCTTCGATCGAGCCGATTACCGGACTTCCCTGCGGGTATGGCTACCCCAGGCCCAGCAAGGTGATCCCGAGGCACAAAACTACGTGGGCGAGATCTATGAGAAGGGGCTTGGCATCGAACCCGATTATCAGACCGCTGCAGCCTGGTACCGGAAAGCCGCAGATCAGGGCAATTCGAGGGCGCGTATCAACCTGGGTTTCCTCTACGAAAAGGGCTTCGGCGTCAAAAAGGATCTGGCTGAGGCACTCAACTGGTATCGTAAGGCCTCCGGTCTAGAGAGTGACAATCTGCAGTTCTCCTCCTCGGTTGAGATCTCCAAGGCGGAACGCAATGAGCTGCGCCTGCTCAAACAGGAGCGCCAACAGCAGAAAGCGGAGACAGATCGTCTGCGCAAACAGTTGAAAAGCACCAAGGGGCAACTGAGTACCGAGCGTTCAAAACTGGCCAAATCCGAGCAGCGCATGCTGAATCTCAGAAAAGAGATCGACACCCGTACGGTTTTGACCGCTCCAGTTGCTGCCGTCGCCTCAAACCAACAGGAGCTGGAACAGCTACGTAGCAAACTAGTACAGCAGGAGCAGGCAGTAAAATCCCAACAGAAGGCCATTCAACAGCTGGAGAGCAGCCTTACTGCCCAGCAACAGGAGATGTCGGATGCACTGCGCCTCTCAAGCCAGGAGAAACTGGCCCTGGAGCAGGCACTCAGCGAACAGACCAGTCAGGCCTCTGCGCTGAAAGGGAAATATGATCAAGCACAGGCTGAACTGGCCAAAGCCAACCAGGTGATCGCCAGCAATCAACCCAAACTGGCGGCACAACGCAACCAGCTGGAACAGGCCCAGCAATCGCTGCTGGAAGCAACCAACAAGACCATCACTCTGGAGAACCAGGTTGCCGATCTGCAACGAGACACGGAACTCAAAGAGAGTGCCATGGGTGAACAAGGCGTTGCGGTTACAAGACTGAGAAAAGAGTTGCTTCAATATGAACAGCGCCTGCAGACACTGGAACAGGCGAAGCTGTCTGAAAGCTCTAACTTGAAACAGGACATCGCCAGCAGAGAGCAAGAGATCAGCGGACTGAAAGCAAAACTGTCTCAATCACAACAGCAGCTGGAACTCAGTCAGCAGCAGATCAGTCAACTCAATCCGGATCTGGCCCGCCAGCAAAAACTGCTGTTTCAGACTCAGAAAGAGCTGGTCTCCACCAAAACCGCCGCGGCTCGCAAAGAGCTTGAGCTGAAGAGACTCAGAGACTCCGAGCAATCCTATCTGGACGAGATCCAGGAGCAACAGGTCAAGATCGATCGCTATCAGGCAGAGGCGCTGCGCTACAGAACCCAGCTGGCTGATCTGCGTAATCAGCGGCAAACGGCGGCCCTGTCCGGACCAACCATTGAAATTCTCGATCCACCGATCGCTCTGACACGGGGTATGCCCAGTGTCAGACTGCGTTCCGCCTCAAAAGAGCGGATCGTCACCGGCAAGGTGTCAGCACCGGCGGGACTGGTCTCATTTACCGTCAATGACCAAACCCAGGCACCTGACCCACTCGGTATCTTTTCCACCAAGGTCAAAGTCGATAATGATCAAACTCCGGTCAAAATGGTTGCCGTGGACAAAAAGGGACAGCGCACCAGCCTGGAGTTTCTTTTGATTCCGAAGATGCGCAACGTGCAGCAACCGCAGTTGATATCCGAGAAGGCTGTCGATCCTATCGCTGACACAAAACGACTGATCGGTGAGGTTGACTTTGGTGAGTATCACGCTCTGGTGATCGGTAACAACCAGTACAGCAGTTTTCCCAATCTGGTCAGTGCCAGTACCGATGCTCAGCAGACCGCCGAGCTACTGAGAGACAAGTATGGCTTCAAGACCACGGTACTGATGGATGCCACACGTTACGATATGCTCTCAGCATTGAATAAGTTGAGAGAGGAGTTGACCGATAAGGACAATCTGCTGATCTACTACGCCGGCCATGGTGAACTCGACCGGGTCAACCTGCGTGGCTATTGGTTGCCTGTCGATGCAGAACCTAACAGTACGACAAACTGGATATCGAATATTGCGATCACTGATATTCTCAACGCCATGTCGGCCAAACACATACTGGTGGTTGCGGATTCCTGTTATTCAGGCTCTCTGACCCGCTCTTCCATGGCAAGACTGGATGTGGGTATGTCTTACGAGATCAAGACAAAATGGTTAAAAGTCATGGCCAAGACCCGCTCCCGTACCGTACTCACCTCCGGGGGACTGAAACCGGTACTCGACCAGGGCGGTGGCAAGCACTCGGTATTCGCAAAATCATTCCTGAAGACGCTGTCGGAAAACAACTCTGTACTGGAGGCCTATACTCTGTTTCGGGGACTGGCCAAAGAGGTACAGCAGACAGCATCTAAATTTGGTATTGACCAAATACCTGAATATGCTCCAATAAAGCATGGCGGGCATGAAGCGGGAGAATTCTTCTTCATACCACAAGGATAATCAGCCACTGAGCTGAACATTTAGGGGAGATCTGATTAATCCCCCATTCCGAGAAATATGCCGGAACCCAGGCACTTGGTTTTCCTGGGCCCCGGCATACGACGGTATGGTAACGCGCAAAAACCGTTTGACTACACCCGGATAAAAGGGGGGTAAGCGTGGGTTATCAGAGATTCCCTTAGATTTATAATGAATAATTAAATCGGGGAGAGTCTTGATGTTTTACCTTGGTAATGCAGTTAATGCGCAGCGCTGGTCTATTTCGAAGTGGCATAAGTGTCTGATTGCCACACTTCTGCTGCTCTACTCAATGGGGGCATCCGCAATCTATTCCATTGCCCCGGCATCACTCGACTTCGGTAATGTCGGAGTGGGTGTCGCCAGTACTCCAATGAGTGTGACCTTCAATAACGACAACTCAACCGCTGCCATTGAGTTTACATCGATCGCAGCGACTGGCGATTACACAATTACCCACAACTGCCCGATGTCGCCGATGCTACTGGATGAGCTGACCAGCTGTACCATCACAGCGACTTTCACTCCCTCCACCACTGGCACAAGAAACGGATCCATAAATATCACCGGCTTCGATCGTTCAATCGTACTCGGTGCAAGCTATCTGCCGATCGCCCCGACAGTCTCCCTTACCGGCGCCGGTATCCGAGGCGATCTGGTTCTAGGCAGTAACAACCTTGATTTCGGTTCCATCAACATTGGTACGACCAGCAGTTCTCAGTCGGTCTCTTTGAGCAACTCCGGCAACGCTGCTGTGACCATCGATGGGATCGACGCCACTGCGCCGTTTGCCCAGACCAATGACTGCCCAGTGTCCCTGGCAGCCGGCGCCAGTTGTACCGTCATGGTCAATGTCACTCCGTCGGTCACTGGCAATCTTGCCGGCACCCTGACAGCCAGTGGATCGGGTCCACAAGGCCCCACCAGCTCGGCAACTGCTCTGAATGCGATCGGGCTGGCCGCTTTGGTCACACAGCTTGATGTCAGTCCAGCCAGTCTGAGCTTCTCTGATACACCGGTCGGCAGCGAG
>JAHRHW010000312.1 GCA_019100305.1 Candidatus Thiodiazotropha taylori
GGAGACGACGATATTCTTGTTGCGTAACTGTTCCAGGTGTTGGGAAATATTGCTATGTGAGGTGCCGGTGCGCTCCACAATCTCCCCGACAGAGAGTTCGTTTTCCCCAAGTGAGCAGAGTATTTTCCATCTTAATGGATGTGCCATGGCCTTCAGAGCATTGGCTGTCAGCGAAGTGTCTTCCTGTTCGGAAGGGCGAGGATCAAGCGGCTCGTTCATTTGTACACTCCTTGGGAAGCGGAACTGGTTATATCAATCTCACGTACATAACCGGTCATGTCTTTCGCTATACATATTATATGCTGGATTTCGTCGTTGCTGTCTTTGACCGCGGTGCGGGAAAACAGAATCGGCACGCGTCGCCCGTCCTTGGCAATAAATCTGGCCTCGATGCGGCTCAATGCACCGGTGCGGATCAGGGCTTCAAGCCAGGTACCGAAAAAAGCCCCGGCCTGCTCCTCTTCCTCCTCTTCGAAGACGTCGCCAATCGAGAGTTGCAATAGATCAGCCTCATTGTAATCGAGCATCCTGCAGGCGGCCGGGTTTACTGATTCGATCTCACCCAGCGGATTGAGTACCAGCAGGGCCTCACCCATATGGGTAATGATGTTCTCCAGGTGCTGCTTGGCGGAGGCGAGTTCCTCAGTTCGTTCAGCGACTTTCTGTTCGAGAATCTTGTTCAGCTGGCGCTCTTTTTCGATCAGCCGGAAGTAGGTGCTGATCTTGTTCAGCAGCTGATTGTCATCAATCGGTTTGAGCAGATAGTCGACACCGCCGACTTCATAGCCTTTCTGCTGAAACTCTTCCGTTTTGAACGCAGCAGTGAGAAATATGATTGGAATATGCTTGGTCTTCTGGCGGATTTTCAGCATCGATGCGGTTTGAAAGCCGTCCATCTCTGGCATCTGTACATCGAGTATGATGAGATCGATTGCTGGATCCTTGATGGCAATATCGAGCGCCTTCTGGCCGGAGGTGGCTTCCAGTATCTCCACATCCATGTAACGCTGCACCAGGGTACGAAGCGTAAACAGGTTATGTTCGTGGTCGTCCACGATGAGCAGTTTGAAACCTGAGTATCTTTTCATGCTGAACAACAAGTCGCTGTGTTTGTATTTGCCATTAGCCAGGTCATGCTTGCCCTGTAGTGTTCTGTTTGAGACGGCTGCTGAGCGCTACCCCAGATAGGTACTGAATACCAATTTGAGGTGTTCCGTATCCACGGGTTTAGCAAGTATCTCGTTGGCACCGGCATCCAGGCTTCTACTGCGGTCTTGTGCCGCATTCTTGGCGCTGAGAACGATGATACCCAATTCAGTCAGTCCCATCTTCTCACGGATATGTCTGATCGTATCATAGCCATCCAGTTCAGGCATCATGATGTCCATCAGAATCAGGCTGAAATCCTGTTCTTCATTGAGTGTTTCGATCGCTTCCTGGCCATCTCCGGCGGCCACCACCTCGAATCCCCAAGCCTCCAGCTGCGGGGTCAGCGCCAGCAGACTCTGTAGGTCGTCGTCGACCACCAGGATACGGTGGCCCGCGAATTGGGCCGATGCTGTCTCCACGACTGTCTCGGTGCTGGGCGTCGGTTTCGATCGGCGCACCAGATCCGTCGCTTCGCTGGCTTCGTAGTGTTCGACTTGAGAGCTGGGGTGCGCTTCGTAATCGAAAGCGGTTGGCAGGCAGAGGGTGAACCTTGAACCTTGGCCCTCTTCGCTCTGCAGGCTGATCTCGCCCCCCAAAAGTCTTGCCAGCTCCCGACTGATGCTCAAGCCCAGTCCACTGCCCCCATACTGTCTGTTGGTGGAACCGTCTGCTTGTTTGAATGCTTCAAAGATCAGCTCCTGTTTGTCGTGAGCGATGCCGATGCCACTGTCTTCGACGGTCAGGCAGATGGGCTGTCGGTCTGAATCCTGTCTGAGTCGGGCACTCAGAGTTGCACCGCCGGTTTGGGTGAATTTAAGGGCGTTGGAGAGAAAGTTCTTCAGGATCTGACGTACTTTCTCCTGATCGGAGAGGAAGGTCTCGGGCAGTTGATCGTCGAGCTCAAGCTTGAGATAGAGCCCATGGGCATCAAACTGGGGTTTTACCAGATCGATCAGATCATCCAGCAGCGCACGCAGGGAGATCTGCTGGACGCTGAAGCTGGCGCGCCCGGCCTCGATTCTGGAGAGATCGAGAATATTGTCGATCAGTGTGCGTAGATCCTGGCCCGCCTCATGGATCACCTGCAACTGCTTCTGCTGCTCATTGCTCAGTTGCTGATTGGTCTCGTTGAGCATCTTGGAGAGCAGCAGGATGGAGTTGAGGGGGGTTCTCAGTTCATGGCTCACATTGGCAAGAAACTGCGACTTGTAGCGATTCGACTCCTCCAGTTGTTGCGCGTGTTGTCGCTGCTGTCGTGCCTGCTGGGCGTGGGTTTCGGCGAGTTCCGTCAGTTGCTGACCCAGCTGTTTGATCTCACTGGAGCCGCGCCAATCGAAGCGTACCGCATCATCCTGTCTGAGCACTCGCTCCATTCCATCTCTGAGTCGCTCGCCAAACTGCTCTCCACGCAATGCAATCCAGCGTGCCAACAGAAGCAGTATGACCAGTGCGATCAGCACGATGGTCATTACTCTGGCGACCAGGACGTTGCGGAACTTATCCATTGGAGATGGGTCGACAGGTCGACCGACCCAGAGCGGGCCCGAATCTTCAGTGGTGAAGAGCGGTACCCAGATGACCTGTCGACCGCTGCCCTCCCAAAGGGTCAGATTGCCCTCTTGGAACTGGCTTTGCAGGCCGCTGAAATCTTCAAACGCCTGTGCTTTGTCGAGTCCCCTGAGGCGTTGCTCAAGATAGCGGCCGTCATTGGTCACCCATAAGGTATTGCGGTAGGCTCTTGCCATACCTCCAACATCGATATTGATCACCACCGCACCGAGCGTGGTCACCCGATCGTTGTTGTCGGGGCCGAGAATCGGGCTGATCATGCGCAGGGTCATGAAGCGGCGGGGGTCGAGATGGGCGACATTGGGGTTGAGGCTGATCTTACTTGCGGCGACCCGGCCATACTCCTGATTGACATTGCTCTTGAAGAAGGCCTCCGAAGGCATGTCGGGTTTTTTGATGGTCGGTTCCCATTGACGGGTGCGATGGTTCAGTTCCAGCCAGTAGCGGGGATTGCCCCGCACGTCGAGAAAAAGGATCTGAAAGATGTCCTGGTGGTCCTGCAGAATCCGGTTGATCCATTCGGTGTAGCGCACCCGCGCCACGTCGATCTTGCCGTTTTCCCCATCCTGCTGCTGTCCGAGAATCAGGCCCGGCTCCGGCAGTTTGGCCAGCAGACGCAACATCTCGTTTCGACTGGCGAGATGTTCATCCAGGTCGCGAAAGTCGGCTCTGAGGTTCTGCAGATAGGCTTTGTGGTAAAAGAACTCAAGCCGTTCGAGTACAAACGGCAGGTTGGTGAGTACCATGGCGGTCAAAGGTGCAAAACCGAACAGAAACAGGGCTATCAGGATCTTGGTTCGGAGTTTCACTGGCTATTGACCGCCTTGCTGCTTGGACCCAACAGGTGCTTTATCTAATGGTTTAGGTGATTTCCCTAATCAGGTCAATAACTTGTGCGGCATGGCCCTTGGGTTTTACGTCATAGAGGGCGCTCTGGATGATGCCCTGTTTATCGATAATGAAGGTGGAGCGCAGGATTCCCATGCGCTTCTCACCGTTTTTCTCTTTCTCACGCCATACGTCGTAGGCCTTGCACACTTCACCCTCGGTATCTGCCAGAAGCTGGACCGTGAGGCCGTGTTTGTCACGAAAGGCGGCATGACTGACACAGTTATCCCGGCTGATACCGATTACCTGAGTGTCAAGTTCGGTAAACTCATCCGTTAAATCAGAGAGTTCAACAGCCTCGATGGTACAACCTGTGGTGTCGTCCTTGGGATAGAAGTAGATCACCAGATTCTGCTCTCCGAGAAATTGATCGGAACGGATGATGTGCATGTCCGAATCGGGTAACTCAAAGGATGGCGCTTGATCTCCAGGGTTGAGCATTGTGTCTCCTAGATGTTTGTTCTCATTGTGTTTTTTGGTCGTTTTTTTCGCTGTAGAGAGAAGCCTTTAGTGCCATTTAGCGCAGTGGCGGCATAGGCGGCGTAACTCCACAGCTGTCACTACGCAAGATAGATGACTTGAATGAGTTCGGTCAACCATCCATTGAGCTAATTTTTTGTGCGGTTTTTGCCTGACCTGCAGCTTACCGGCATGCTTCGAATTGAGTTGCTAGAGTAGGAATATGATCTGATTGGTTGCATAATGTAACTACTATATTTGAGATCTCTTCTGCCATGGACACCGGAAAATGAAACTTGTCCTCTGGTGACGGCGTCTTTTTCAGTGGCTGGTTGCCTCTCAAGCAGGAAAGCAAAGAAACAACATGAAGGCCAAATAGATATGTACGATGATTTTTACAAACTGGAGGGGAAACCCTTCCAGCTGACTCCTGATCACAAGTTTTTCTTCAACAGTAAGGGACATAACCGTGCCATGGCCTACTTGCGCTATGGCCTGGAGCAGGGTGAGGGTTTCATCGTCATTACCGGTGGGATCGGAACAGGCAAGACAACCCTGGTCCGCAATCTGTTCGATGAGCTGAGCAGTATGAATGTCATGGCGGCTCAATTGGTTACCACTCAGGTTGACCCGGAAGATATGCTCAGGATGGTGTGTGCCTCTTTCGGTCTGGCCCACGAAGGTCTCAACAAAGCGACCCTGCTGCACAATCTCGAAGCCATCGCCCGTGCCCGACACGCGGAAGGCAAGCAGATGCTTCTGGTGGTGGATGAGGCCCAGAACCTGCCGGCCAGGTCTGTGGAAGAGCTGCGTATGCTGTCCAACTTCCAGGTCAACAACAGGGCCTTGGTGCAGACCTTTCTGCTCGGTCAGGAGGAGTTTAAGCGAACCCTGCAGAGTCCAGGAATGGAGCAGGTCCGGCAGCGAATCATCGCCTCTTATCATCTCGATCCACTGAGTGTGGAAGAGACTGAAAAGTATATTCTGCACCGTCTTCAGCTGGTTGGCTGGCAGCAGGATCCAAGCTTCGCAGACGGGGTGTTCAAGATGATTTTTGAATTCACCGGTGGTGTGCCCCGGCGTATCAACGCGATGTGTGACAGGCTGATGCTGTTCGGTTGCCTGGAAGAGATGCATGAGTTGAACAAAGACGCTGTGCTCTCCGTGATCGAGGAGCTGGAGCAGGAGGTCAGTTTCGATCCGCCGGTCGATGAGAAGCAGCAGGGGCCCCAGTTGGCATCGGTATCACCACTGCATCCCGGCACGGCTGGCAACAGCCAGGCGGTCGCGCCACAGCAGGCTGCTCAGCCAATGGCCGATGCGGAAGAGCTCATCTATCGTATTCAGGATCTGGAAAAGGAGATCAGTACCCTGAAGAAGACCCTGCGAAATGAACAGAAGTTACTGCGTAAGGCGATACTGCTTCAGATGGATCTGGATGA
>JAHRHW010000313.1 GCA_019100305.1 Candidatus Thiodiazotropha taylori
GTCTGTAAACAGTAATGACCACCTTGTAACCGGCCAGAATAAAATGAACACAGTCCGGCGTCTATTCGCATCACTTATCAGCAGTTTTCGCGATCTTCTGCCGATCTTCATCGTTATCGCTTTTTTCCAGCTGGTGGTCCTGCAGCAACCGATTCCAAACCTGGGTTCCCTGTTGATCGGTACGGTTCTGGTACTTTTGGGTCTCAGCCTGTTCATCGAAGGCCTGAATCTGGGTCTCTTCCCCCTCGGTGAGACAATGGCCTGGAACTTTGCCCGCAAAGGCAGTCTCAGCTGGCTCCTGATATTTGCCTTTGCGCTTGGATTCGGTACCACAGTGGCGGAACCCGCACTGATCAAGATTGCCGAAGAGGCGGCAAAAATTGCGGCGAACGGCGGCATGATCGAAGACTCAATTGAGGCGATGCATGAATATGCCCAGGGACTCCGCTATACCGTGGCCCTTTCGGTAGGATTCGCCATCGTGCTGGGCGTCCTGAGGATCGTCAAAGGCTGGCCGGTACAGTACCTGATTATCGGTGGATATATCGGTGTTGTGATCATGACTGCCTTTGCCCCCAAAGAGATCATCGGTATCGCCTATGACTCAGGGGGTGTCACAACGTCCACCGTGACTGTTCCTCTGGTGACTGCTCTCGGGGTTGGCTTAGCCTCCAGTATCAAAGGGCGGAACCCGATGACGGATGGCTTCGGCCTGATTGCCTTTGCCTCCCTGACACCAATGATATTCGTTATGTTCTACGGAATCATGTTATGATCGAAGGTATCGAACACTTTCTCAACGTCCTGGTAGGCACTGTGCTGGACATCCTGCCGATTGCAGCGATCCTGTTCGGCTTCCAGATCTTCGTATTGCGCAGGCCACTGAAAAATGCCAAGGAGATCGGGATTGGTTTCCTGATGGTGCTATTCGGTCTGGCGCTGTTTCTTGAGGGGCTTGATCTTGCCCTCTTCCCCTTGGGTGAACTGATGGCAAGCCAGCTCACCTCTCCTGAGTTGTTGAATGTCCCGACTACCGGAGAGACAGTTCAGTGGCACCACTACTTTTGGGTCTATCTGTTTGCCGCCAGTATCGGCTTTTCCACCACCATTGCGGAACCTTCCCTGATTGCTGTTGCCATCAAGGCAAACCAGGTATCCGCCGGGGCGATCAGTCAATGGGGCTTGAGGATCGCGGTGGCCATCGGGGTGGCGATCGGCATTGCGCTCGGCAGTTATCGGATCATCACCGGTACGCCCCTGCACTGGTACATCATCGCCGGCTACGTGGTGGTGATCTTTCAAACCATGGTCGCCCCCCGTACCATCATCGCTCTGGCTTATGATTCCGGAGGCGTGACTACATCCACAGTGACCGTTCCTTTGGTCGCTGCGCTCGGTATTGGCTTGTCCAGTAACATACCTGGACGTAACCCACTGATTGACGGCTTTGGTCTGATCGCCTTTGCCAGTCTGTTTCCCATCATGTCCGTTATGGCTTACGCCCAGCTCAGTGAGTGGCGCAGTCGTCAATGATTCACACGAGGTATTGAGATGCACTTCAAACTCATCATCGCCCTGGTAGAAGACAGCACCACGGAAAAAGTGCTTGAGGCTGCGCGCTCCGCCGGGGCGACAGGTTCAACCGTCATCAACCACGCACGGGGTGAAGGTATCGAGCAGTCGAAAACCTTCCTCGGCCTGACCCTGGATACACAACGGGATGTTCTACTGCTGCTGGTGGAGGAGCATCTAAGCCGGACGATTCTGGAAAAGATCTCCGAGGCCGGAGAATTTGATAATCAATCAGGCAGTGGAATCGCCTTTCAGATCGACATCGAGGATGCTGTCGGTGTCAGCCATCAGATAGCTTCACTTTCACAAGTGGTCGAGGAGGAATTATGACCGATCGCAAACTAGTCCGAGTTCGAGACGTAATGAAGAATGATTTTGATTTGGTTGAAGGGATGGATACCGTTGAAAGCGCCCTGGAGAAGATGAACTACGTGGAAACCAAGTCACTGATCGTCAAGAAGCGTGATGAAAACGATGAATTCGGTATTGTCACCCTATCGGATATCGCACGACAGGTATTGGCAAAAGACCGGGCTCCGGAACGGGTGAATATCTACGAGATCATGAGCAAACCTGCCTTCACGGTATCGGCTGATATGGACATCCGCTACTGCGCCAGACTGTTTGGCCGCTTTGAACTCAACCGGGCACCGGTCGTGGAGCATGGCGAAGTGATCGGTATCGTCAGTTATGCCGATATGGTCCTGAAAGGTTTTCCATCTGCCGCGGATCAATCTTGAAGCACGGACAGACTGGACTGCTCGACGGCGCTCAGTTCCACAACTCCGCTAACCAGGATGAGCGGCCCGCCGACTGCGTCATTGACCTGTTGGTGATCCACAGCATCAGTCTTCCACCGGGGGAGTTCGGCGGTGATTGGATTGATGATCTGTTTATGAATCGCCTGGATGCGGATGCCCACCCCTACTTCCAGGAAATCAGCAGTCTCAAAGTATCCTGCCATCTGCTGATCAGACGGGACGGCTCCCAGGTGCAGTACGTCCCGCTGCACCATCGGGCCTGGCATGCCGGCAAATCCAACTATTGTGGGCGTGAATGCTGTAACGACTTCTCCATCGGAATCGAGTTGGAAGGCAGCGATGAGCAGCCCTTCACTGAAGCCCAATACACCAGCCTGGTGAATGCAACTCGACAGATCATGGCAATCTACCCAAACATCACTCAAGAGCGGATCACCAGTCATGCGCAGATTGCCCCTGGACGCAAGACAGATCCCGGCCCGATGTTCGATTGGCAAAAGTACTTCCACTTATTGCATTCTTGAGAGAAAGTGCGGATATTCCATGCTGAATTACTAACCCGGCAACCATCAGTGGCACCGAGATGAACCGCTGGGGATAACTTGAAACTTGCAGCTGATTCGGTGAAACTCTCGCGATGACATTGACGATCATACTTATCTGCCTGATAGCAGAGCGATTTTTACTTGAGCACAGCCATCTGAGAAACAATCGCTGGTTCACCAGGTATTGTCAGTGGCATCAACAGCAAAACCTGCCTGAATGGATGCAGCAAGGCATCATAGGCCTGCTGTTGCTGTTACTGCCGCCACTGCTGGCAGTCGCAGCGCTGCAACATCTGTTTGCCGGCAGTTTGCTCGGTTTACCCAGCCTGCTGTTGTCCATCGGGGTATTACTCTACACCCTGGGCCCAAGGGACCTGGACAGCCAGATCAACCAGTATGTCGATACGGCTGAAGCGGATGATGGTGAAGCCAGGGAGATCGCCCGGGAGATCATCGAAGATGAACCACCCACCAGTGAACCCGCCCGCTCACAGGCGGTTGCTGAAGCGGCGCTGCAACAAGCAAACCGGAGAACGGTGGCGGTACTTTTCTGGTTCATCCTACTCGGCCCACTCGGCGCCATGCTCTATCGACTTGCCACCTGGATGCCTCAATCGGACCAGGCCGCACAGGATATCGACTTTAAACTCAATACCAGGCATTTGGTCATCATCCTCGATTGGCTACCAGCCAGAATCACCGCTTTCTGTTATGCCATCGCCGGCAGTTTTGAGGATGCTTTATATGGCTGGAGAAGCTACCAGGAGAGTCGCCAGAGTGAATTCAGCGAAAGCAACACAGGCACCCTGATCTGTACCGGAAGCGGTGCCATGCGTCTGACCACGCTGCTGGATGAAGCCTACGCCGGAGCCCATCTCTATACCTACCTGCCGAAAGCCGCCATGGCTTTGATCTGGAGGAGCCTGATCGTATTTCTGGTGATCGTCGCCTTCCTCACCTTTACCGGCCTGACCTGATCGTCTGTTTGACGTTATGAGTGAGACAACCACCATTGATCTGTTACGTCACGGTGAGCCTGTCGGTGGTCGGCGCTACCGGGGACAGATCGATGACCCTTTGAGTGAAACCGGCTGGCAGCAGATGCGTGAGGCCGTATCCGGACAACGGCCATGGCAGACCATCATCAGTTCACCGCTCAAACGCTGCGCCGCATTTGCTGCTGAGCTCAGCGATCAGATGGATATTGCTCCCTCCTATGACGAGCGACTCAAGGAGGTGGGATTTGGACACTGGGAGGGTTATTCCGGGGATCAGCTGCGCGCCCAGGATCCACAACAGATGAAGCGCTTTTATCACGATCCCATAGGGCATCGCCCACAGAACGCCGAGCCATTGGACAGCTTCAGCGAAAGGGTCTCTCAAGCCTACAACCAAGCGGTCAGAGCGAATTCGGGTCAACATATTCTGCTGATCACCCATGCAGGGGTGATCCGCTCCATCCTGGCCAATCTACTGGATGCCCCGCTGGGGTCCATGTACCGCTTCTCGATTGGCACGGCCAGCCTCACCCGGATTAAGATTGAAGACGAACGCCCTCCCACCATTATGTTTATTGGTAAATCGAGCCTATCTTGAACTAAATCGCGGTCATTTCACTCTATCTTGCAGTCATCTTCTTGTTTCTTGCAAAATTCTAACTGTTCAGAAAAGCGCCGTGAGAATCTAGAGCGTAAAAATTTGTGAACAGAGTCTCATCTTTTTTAAGCTTCCTTTAATACAAATAAGTTACAAGTCACAGTACAGACAAACTTAATACCATAATCTTAGCAACACATTAGAAATCAACCGGCAATGTACCGGTTCAAGGCAAATGAGGAGGCAACCTATGTCTTGGTTATTACTTGCTGCACTGACAGCCATCGTCGTAACAGTTCTTTCAACCAAAAGTGTTGAGCTGCCCGACTGATAAGTCGTTTGACTAACAACGACTTACCTCAGAGACATCCATCGAGTCACTTATCTCGAGGGGTGTTGTCGTATGTACTCGTACATCATGATTGAGGCGGCGACCGCCACATTCAGACTCTCAACCTGACCGAACTGGGGTATCGCCAGACAGCTGATCTCTGGGTAGTCAGTCAACTCGAAACTGTGCCCCCACTCCTCATGCCCCAGCACGAAGGCGGTTCTGCGATCCAATACTGTCTCCGTCGACAGATGCTCACAATCACCGCTTAACGCCACAATCTTGTAACCCCGCTTGACCAGCTCCTGATAGCTCTGATCAAAGCTGTCATAAAACTTCGCCGGCACCTTTTTGAAGGCCCCTTTACCCGGTGAGGGATCGAATGGTCCGATATCGATCAGATGGACCTCGGCAGCGCCAAAGGCTTCGGCACTGCGAAATATCTTGGCCACGTTGAAGCCCGCCTTCATATGGTCCAGAACTAGAATAAAATCGTTGACTCCCGGCTTGGCCAGCAGGTTGCGCTGACGCTGCTTGGTATAGCGCAGTAGTGCCTGATCCCTGGCTTCTCGTTTTTCCCGCTTACTTTTTCTTTGGCGTAACATGTTATTTATCAATGCAAAACAGACTTCTGCCCAATCATACTATCAAGCCAA
>JAHRHW010000314.1 GCA_019100305.1 Candidatus Thiodiazotropha taylori
GAGAAGCTGTGGCGAGGTCACCCTGGTGGTGCCCACCGACAAGTTGATCGAAGTTGCCAACACCTTGCACGACGATGACGAATTTGGATTCAATGAGTTGATCGACGTCTGCGGCGTTGACTATTCGGATTACGGCAGCTCCGAGTGGCAGACTGATGGCGCGCCGAATACCGGTTTCGGCCGGGGTGTGGCAGAACAGGCAGGGGATGAGCCCGAACAGAACCGGCGCTTTGCAGCGGTCTACCATCTGCTCTCCATCAGCAACAACACCCGCCTTCGGTTACGGGTGTTTGTCGACACCGATCAACCGATTGTCGCCTCAGTAGTTCCTATCTGGGCAGGCGCCAACTGGTTCGAGCGAGAGGCCTTCGATCTCTACGGCATCCTGTTTGACGGACACCCGGATCTTCGCAGAATCCTCACCGACTACGGATTCATCGGCCACCCGTTCAGGAAAGATTTTCCGCTGATCGGTCAGGTGGAGATGCGCTACGACGAACAGCAGGCGCGGGTGATCTACGAACCGGTGAGCATCGATCCGCGCACCCTGGTACCCAGGGTTACCCGTGAAGACAACCGTTATCTGAATGAAGATGACACAACGCAGGATGCCGCCGATGCCTGAAATTCGTAACTACACCCTCAATTTCGGTCCCCAGCATCCGGCAGCCCATGGCGTACTGCGACTGGTTCTGGAGATGGATGGTGAGGTCATCGAGCGTGCTGATCCACACATTGGCCTGCTGCATCGAGCCACCGAGAAGCTGGCCGAGAGCAAGCCCTATAACCAAAGCATTCCCTACATGGATCGTCTCGACTATGTGTCGATGATGTGTAACGAGCATGGCTATGTTCGTGCGATCGAGAAGCTGCTTGGGGTCGAGGTACCGATTCGTGCGCAATACATCCGCACCATGTTCGATGAGATCACCCGTATCCTCAACCATCTGATGTGGCTTGGCACCCACGCCCTGGATGTGGGCGCGATGACTGTGTTTCTCTACACCTTCCGGGAACGGGAGGATCTGATGGACTGCTACGAGGCCGTCTCCGGCGCCCGCATGCACGCCGCCTACTACCGCCCTGGCGGTGTCTACCGGGATCTGCCGGAAAAGATGCCTCAATACCAGGCAAGTCAGTGGGTTACCGGGCGTGACGTGGCTTCCCGCAATGAGACCCGACAGGGGTCGTTGCTCGATTTCATCGAGGATTTCATAAACCGGTTTCCCGGTCTGGTGGACGAGTACGAAACCCTGCTCACCGACAACAGAATCTGGAAGCAGCGTACCGTCGGAATCGGCGTGGTTTCACCGGAGAGGGCGCTGCAACTTGGCTTTACCGGCCCCATGCTAAGGGGCTCTGGTATCGCCTGGGATCTGCGTAAGAAACAGTCCTATGCGGCCTATGACAAAGTGGATTTCGATATCCCGGTGGGCCAGAACGGCGACTGTTATGACCGCTACCTGGTGCGGGTCGGTGAACTGCGGGAATCGACCCGTATTATCAAGCAGTGTATCGATTGGCTGAGGGCCAACCCGGGTCCGGTGATACTCGACGATCATAAGATTGCCGTACCCAGCCGGGATGAGATGAAGGACGACATGGAGGGCTTGATTCACCACTTCAAGCTCTTTACTGAAGGTTATTGCCCACCCGAGGGAGAGGTCTACGCAGCCGTTGAGGCACCCAAAGGGGAGTTTGGCTGTTACATCGTCTCCGATGGCGCCAACAAGCCTTACCGATTGAAGATCAGAGCGCCGGGTTTCTCTCACCTGGCTGCCATGGACGAAATGGTCAACGGCCATATGCTCGCCGATGTGGTAGCGGTGATTGGCACCATGGATGTGGTATTTGGTGAGATCGACCGTTAGAGCAACTTAAAATGACAGTAACAGTTAAAGACAAAACGGAACTTTTCTCCCCGCAAATCTGTGCGGAGATTGATCGCTGGATTGCCAAGTATCCCGCTGAGTGGAAACAGTCCGCCGTGATGGGCGCCTTGATGATCGTGCAGGATGACAATGGTGGCTGGTTGACCACGGAACTGATGGACCGGGTTGCCGACTATCTGGAAATGCCGCCGATCGCTGTCTATGAAGTGGCGACCTTCTACTCCATGTATGAGCTGAAGCCGGTGGGTAAACACAAGATCTGTGTCTGCACCAACGTCTCCTGCATGACCAATAAGTCGGATCTGATTGTCGAGCATCTTGAGAAAAAACTCGGTATCAGCTTTGGCGAGGTTACCGAGGATGGCCGCTTCTCCATGAAAGAGGTGGAGTGCCTGGGGGCCTGTGGCGGTGCGCCCATGATGCAGATCGGCAAACAGTATTATGAAAATCTCACACCGGAAATCGTCGATGCGATTCTGGAAGGTCTGGAGTAACAGCCATGGTCAATGAAGTCTGTCTGCGAACCCTGGATCTTGAGCGCCCCTGGCTGATGGAGCAATACCAGAGCCGCGGTGGCTATGAAGTATTGAAGCAGGTGCTTTCAGAGAAACGGGCCCCTGAAGATATCATTGAAGAGGTGAAAAAGTCCGGACTGCGCGGACGTGGCGGGGCAGGTTTCCCGACCGGCCTGAAGTGGAGTTTCATCTCGCGGAATGCACCGGGACAGAAATACGTGGTGTGTAACTCGGACGAAGGTGAGCCGGGAACTTTCAAAGACCGGGATATCCTGCGCTATAACCCCCACCAACTGATCGAGGGGATGATTCTGGCCGGTTATGCGATTGGCGCTACCCGTGGATACAACTATATCCGGGGCGAGTTCTGGGAACCCTATGAGCGCTTCGAACAGGCGCTGCAGGAGGCCCGAGAGGCCGGTTTTCTTGGTGAGAACCTGCTCGGCTCAGGATTTGATTTCGAACTGCATACCCATCTGGGTGGCGGTGCCTACATTTGCGGTGAAGAGACTGCCTTGCTGGAGTCGATCGAAGGCAAGAAGGGGCAGCCCCGTTACAAGCCTCCGTTTCCGGCCCACTTCGGCCTGTATGGCCGACCGACCATCATCAACAACACCGAGAGTCTGGCCTCGATTCCAATGATTCTGGAGAAGGGCGGTGAATGGTTTGCCGATATCGGCGTAAAGAACAGCGGTGGCTCAAAACTGTTTTCAATCTCCGGCAATATCAATAATCCGGGGGTTTTCGAAATTCCAATGGGAACACCGTTTTCCGAACTGCTTGAGATGGCTGGGGGAATGAGAGATGGTCGTAAGATCAAAGCGGTGATTCCAGGTGGTTCATCGGCACCGGTGATACCCGGTGAACAGATGATGGATCTGAATATGGACTACGACTCCATCGCCGGCGCCGGCTCCATGCTGGGTTCCGGTGCGGTGATTGTGCTGGATGACACCAACTGTATGGTCAAGACCCTTGAGCGTATGTCCTATTTCTACCACGAAGAGTCCTGTGGCCAGTGTACTCCCTGCCGCGAGGGTACCGGCTGGCTCTATCGGGTCGTACACCGTATCGAATCCGGTCAGGGACGCCAGGAGGATCTGGACCTGCTGGATGATGTGGCAGACAAGATCAGCGGTAAAACCATCTGCGCCCTGGGAGACGCAGCAGCCTTGCCGGTACAAGGCATGCTGCGCCACTATCGGGATGAGTTTCAATATCACATCGACCATAAGCGCTGCATGGTCGGGGCTGGCTGAGGTCTTACAGTAACCACGATGACAGATAAGTTAGTCACCATTGAAGTAAACGGGCAGGAACTGCAGGCAGAAGCCGGCAGCATGCTCATTGAAGCCACGGATGCAGCCGGTATCAACATACCGCGCTTCTGTTATCACAAAAAACTATCCATCGCAGCCAACTGCCGTATGTGCCTGGTTGAAGTGGAGAAGGTGCCGAAACCGCTTCCGGCCTGCGCCACGCCGGTATCTGACGGCATGAAGGTTTACACCCGCTCTCCAAAAGCTCTGGCTGCACAGAAAGGTACCATGGAGTTCCTGCTGATCAATCACCCGCTCGACTGTCCGATCTGTGATCAGGGGGGTGAGTGTGAACTGCAGGATGTGGCGATTGGTTACGGGCGGGATGTTTCCCGCTACAGTGAGGGTAAACGGGTCGTTGCCGACAAGAATATCGGGCCGTTGATTGCCACCGATATGACCCGCTGTATCCACTGTACCCGTTGCGTCAGGTTCGGCGAAGAGATCGCCGGTATCCGCGAGATGGGGGCCACCGGACGTGGTGAACATATGGTGATCGGAACCTACATCGAAAAGAGTGTGGACTCCGAAATGTCGGGCAACATCATCGACCTCTGTCCGGTGGGTGCGTTGACCTCGAAGCCTTTCCGTTTCAATGCCCGTGCCTGGGAACTGACTCAGGTGGAGGCGATCGCGCCACACGACAGTCTGGGCTCGAATCTGAACCTGCATCTGCGCGGTAACAAAGTGATGCGGGTACATCCCAAGGACAACGAATCGATCAACGAAACCTGGATCTCCGATCGTGACCGCTTCAGTTACGAGGGACTCTACAGCAGTGACCGGCTCACCTCACCGATGGTGAAGAAGGGCGGTGAATGGAAAGAGGTCAGCTGGGAGATGGCTCTGGAAATGGCGGCGGCCAGCCTCAAAGAGATTGGCGATGGCGATCAGATCGGAACCCTGATTTCTCCGACCTCAACCCTTGAAGAGCTCTATCTCGGGCAGAAACTGATGCGCGGACTGGGATGCAACAATATCGACAGCCGTCTGCGTCAGGGTGACTTCCGCCTGGATACAACCCAAAACAGCGTGCACTGGCTGGGCAGCACTCTCAGCGATATGGATCAGATGCAGACGGTCTTCGTGATCGGCGGCAATATCCGTAAGGAGCAGCCGATTCTGGCGCATCGCCTGCGCAAGGCCGCCCTGAACGGGGCCAAGCTTCACTACCTTAATCCCATTCAGATCGATCTGAACCACAATGGTGACCAGGTTATCTGTACACCGGGCGAGATGGCTGGTCGACTGGCAGCGGTTGCCAAAGCGGCCGGTGTCAAAGCCTCCGGCGGGGCCGCTTCCCTGCTGAAGGCCGCTCAAGCGGATGAGTCCGCGAAACAGACAGCCGCCGAGCTGAAGGCTGCCGATGGTGCACTGGTTATGCTCGGGGCGATGGCCCAAGCCCATCCGGACTACGCACTGCTTTATACGATCGCTGCTGCATTGGCTGAAGCGACCGGTGCGCAGCTCTCCATTCTGCCGGCATCGGCCAACACGGTTGGCGCCCAGCTTGCCGGGGCAGTGCCACACCTTCAACCCGGAGGCACAGCGGCGGAGGATGCTGGCCTGGATACCCTGCGGATGTTGAAGATGCCGCGCAAAGGCTATCTGCTGCTGGGTGTGGAGCCCGGACGTGACTTCTGGAATGGTTCTCTGTCGATGAGTGCACTGCAGAGCGCCGATATGGTGGTGGCGATCAGTGCTTTCCGCAGTCCCGAACTGGAGGCCTGTGC
>JAHRHW010000315.1 GCA_019100305.1 Candidatus Thiodiazotropha taylori
CCACATCCAGCAGCAATCTGGGCTGAAACAGCACCTCTGGATCCTTTGCAAGTCGATTGTGTCACTGCAGTCATGCTGAAAATTCTTGATAACAAGTGCAAGATGGAACCAGAACAACAGATGGCGATAACAGCTATCTATACTGTTGTCAGACAAAGGCAGGGCGCTCTATTCGAGCCTGCCATCCATCAGAAAATCGATGATGCACTGAATGCGGACAGTGCTATATCCTGCCAACAGATCCATGAACTTCGACTCTACGCAGAGAGGATTATCCCCAAGCCTGTCATGAAGCATTTCAAAAGCTATCTTCGTGACTCTCTGTATGATCTGAATTAGTGTTTACTGGCTTGTGGTCTCAGGCCCTAAAGGATGCTGAGATTCACTTTATAGACACCACCTATAACCAGGTACTCATTTTCACCTTTGAGTCTGCGTGGAAGCAGGTCGGGTACATACAGCAATTTCACCAGAGGTATTTTTGCCTGCAGAATGTAATCGCCAAATTCATCAGCTCTTTCACGTTGGCTGGTGAATGAATTGAGATTGTTTAACAGAATGACATACTCCCGCTTACTGAACTGGTGGAGTATTTCATGCTCCTTGATCTGATTGATACCTCTATAGAGAGTAAGGTGGGTCTGTTCAGGGAACAGTTTTTCAACTTCGTATTGAGAATAGGTGTAGAGCAGGTCGAGTTGGGCCTCCAGTCCATTCGTATTATAGAGACCATTAGCCCGATCAATCAGGTAGGTTTGATAGTGCTCTGTTGTATAATCCCCCAATGGACCCTGGTGATTTCTTGGCAGGAGTCCAAATCTCGATTCCACCCAACTTTTCAGAACAGCTGCTTCCTTTCCGTCAGCATCAAACATCCAGCCGCGTAAAATTCTCAGATAGTCTGCCTTATCACGTTTGAAACGGTGTTGTTGCTCCTCGCTGAAGCCGGCCTCATCCAGATTGTCGAGTAGAAAGCCTGAACGCATGTAATCCATAAAGTGGAGGGCGCGTTGCTCCCGTTCAGGCACCTGCTGTAAATGATTGAAGAGATCCGCGTGCAATTCCACGACACCATCAATAAACAGCCTGACCGGATGTTGCTGAAAGGTCAGGCTACCAAGGATGACTGCTGGCAGGTTACATCGATTGATTGGCAATCGTGCGTAGGCGGGTAGTGAACTGCCTGTTGTGGCTGATTGTTTGTATTCATCCATACATATGCTGGGTGATTGTCGCGAACCCGACCTCAATGTTTTGTTGTATAGGTGAAAATATATTCAATAAAAACAACAATATAAACAATAATTTCAATTTTGGCACACCGCTTGCAAAACCTAGGTTGTCCACGTGACCACAAACGACATTAGTCACTACTGATTCAACAATAGTAAGGAGATCCAACATGGCACTGCGTCAATGTGCAATCTACGGTAAAGGCGGCATCGGTAAGTCTACCACGACCCAGAATCTGGTCGCTGGTCTGGCCGAGCTTGGTAAAAAGGTCATGATCGTCGGTTGCGATCCGAAAGCGGATTCCACTCGTCTGATCCTGCACTCCAAAGCGCAGAACACCATCATGGAGATGGCTGCCGAAGCTGGCACTGTTGAGGACCTGGAACTGGAAGATGTACTCAAATCCGGTTATGGCGACATCAAATGTGTTGAGTCTGGCGGCCCAGAGCCAGGTGTAGGTTGTGCCGGCCGTGGTGTTATCACCGCGATTAACTTCCTGGAAGAGGAAGGCGCCTACGAAGATGATCTTGATTTCGTCTTCTACGACGTACTGGGTGACGTTGTATGTGGTGGCTTCGCTATGCCGATCCGTGAGAACAAAGCTCAGGAGATCTACATCGTGGTCTCGGGTGAGATGATGGCTATGTATGCTGCCAACAACATCTCCAAGGGTATCGTGAAATATGCCAACTCCGGTGGTGTACGCCTGGCGGGCCTGATCTGTAACTCACGTAACACCGATCGTGAAGACGAGTTGATCGAAGCTCTGGCTGCCAAGCTGGGTACTCAGATGGTCCACTTCGTACCTCGCGACAATGTGGTTCAGCGTGCTGAGATCCGCCGTATGACCGTTATTGAGTATGATCCAGCTGCCAAACAGGCTGATGAGTATCGTACTCTGGCTCAGAAAGTTATCGACAATAAGATGCTGGTAATTCCTGAGCCTTGCACCATGGATGAGCTGGAAGAGCTGCTGATGGAATTCGGCATCATGGAGGAAGAGGACGAGAGCATCGTTGGTCAGACTGCAGCTACTGAGGCAACCGCCTAAGTCGCCAGATTCAGTAGCCAGCTCCGCCAGCATAAGGCTGTGCGGAGGCTGGTATCTGAGCAGATTATCCCTCTTTTATCAAAGCCGTATGTTCGCAGATTAGCGGCGCGGCAGGAGAAAGACTATGTCTGAAATGACACGCGAAGAGACCGAAGCCCTGATACAGGAAGTGCTTGAGGTCTATCCGGAAAATGCCAAGAAGGACCGCGCCAAGCATCTCACGGTCAATGACCAAGAGGTTGAGCAGTCCAAGAAATGTATTACCTCAAACCGTAAATCACTGCCTGGTGTGATGACCATTCGTGGTTGTGCTTACGCCGGCTCCAAAGGTGTGGTGTGGGGTCCTATCAAGGATATGATTCATATCTCTCACGGTCCGGTTGGTTGTGGCCAGTACTCCCGTGCCGGACGTCGTAACTACTATGTGGGTACAACCGGTATCAACACCTTCGGTACCATGAACTTCACCTCTGATTTTCAGGAGAAGGATATCGTATTCGGTGGTGACAAGAAGCTCTCCAAGATCATGACTGAGATTGAGCAGCTGTTTCCGCTGAACAAGGGTATTACTGTACAGTCAGAGTGTCCGATCGGTCTGATTGGTGACGATATCGAAGCTGTTTCAAAGAAGACTTCAGCTGAGATAGACAAGCCGGTTGTACCGGTTCGCTGCGAAGGTTTCCGTGGTGTTTCCCAGTCTCTCGGCCATCATATCGCCAACGATGCAGTACGTGATTGGGTTCTGCATAATCGTGATGGCGACACCAGCTTTGAAGCCACCGACTACGATGTCACCATTATTGGTGACTATAACATCGGTGGTGATGCCTGGTCTTCCCGTACCCTACTGGAAGAGATGGGTCTGCGTGTCATAGCCCAGTGGTCCGGTGATGGCACCCTGGCTGAAATGGAGAATACTCCAAAAGCAAAATTGAACCTGCTTCACTGCTATCGTTCAATGAACTATATCTCCCGTCACATGGAAGAGAAATATGGTATTCCCTGGATGGAGTATAACTTCTTCGGTCCTACCAAGATTGAAGAGTCCCTGCGCAAAATTGCTGCCTTCTTCGATGAGACCATCCAGGCCAATACCGAGAAGGTTATCGAGAAGTACAAGATGGAGTACGAAGCCGTCATTGCCAAGTACCGTCCGCGTCTCGAAGGCAAGCGTGTGATGCTCTACGTTGGCGGTCTGCGCCCACGTCACATCATTGGTGCTTATGAAGATCTGGGCATGGAAGTGGTTGGTACCGGTTATGAGTTTGCTCATAACGACGACTACGACCGTACTATCAAGGAAATGGGCAACGCCACACTGATCTATGACGATGTTACCGGTTACGAGTTCGAAGAGTTCGTCAAAAAGGTCAAGCCAGACCTGATCGGTTCCGGCATCAAAGAGAAGTACATCTTCCAGAAAATGGGTATTCCATTCCGTCAGATGCACTCCTGGGATTATTCCGGTCCTTATCATGGTTACGACGGCTTTGCCATCTTTGCCCGTGATATGGATATGACTCTGAACAATCCCTGCTGGAACAAAATCCAGGCACCCTGGTTGAAGGGTGAGGAAGAGGCCGAGGCCGCTGTGGCTGGCGCTTAAAGGAAGACGCCCGATAGTTGTTTGATGAAAGCAACTATCGGGTGCAAACGACCAGATTCAAACTTAACCAACCGCCTGTCCACAGATTAGTGGCGCGGTAGGAGAACTATCATGAGCCAAGTAGTCGATGACATTAAACCCAGTTATCCGTTGTTTCGTACTGACGAATACATCGAGACTCTGAAAAACAAGCAGGAGAACTTCGAAGAGAAGCATCCTACTGAAAAAATTCAGCAGGTATTCCAGTGGACAACCACCGAAGAGTACAAAGAGCTGAACTTCAACCGTGAAGCCTTGACTGTAAATCCGGCAAAAGCCTGTCAGCCTTTGGGCGCTGTACTGTGTGCCCTCGGTTTTGAAAAGACCCTGCCCTATGTGCACGGTTCTCAGGGTTGTGTTGCATACTTCCGTACCTACTTCAACCGTCACTTCAAAGAGCCAGTGGCCTGTGTATCTGACTCAATGACTGAAGATGCGGCGGTATTCGGTGGACAGAAGAATATGTTCGCTGGCCTGGAAAACGCGAAAGCCCTCTACAAACCGGAGATGATCGCTGTCTCCACAACTTGTATGGCCGAGGTTATCGGTGATGATCTGAATGCGTTCATTGGTAATGCCAAGAAGGAAGGTCATATCGAACAGGAGTTCCCCACACCGTTTGCCCATACCCCGAGCTTTGTCGGTTCCCACACCACCGGTTGGGACAACATGTTTGAAGGTATTCAACGTTACTTTACCCTCAACTACATGGAAGGCAAAGAGGTGGGTAGCAACGGTAAGATCAACATCGTTCCAGGTTTTGAGACCTATCTCGGTAACTACCGTGTTATGAAGCGGATGATGGAAGAGATGGATGTGGACTACAGCCTGCTGTGTGATCCCACTGAAGTACTTGATACCCCCGCTGACGGTGAGTACCGGATGTATGATGGTGGTACTTCAATTGACGAGATCAAGGATGCTCCGAATGCGATTGATACCCTCTATCTGCAGCCTTGGCAGTCTGTGAAGAGTCGAAAGTTTACCAAGAATACCTGGAAACAGCCGGCAACTGACATCACCATTCCTATGGGTTTGGAAGCCACTGATGCCTTCCTGATGAAGGTTTCTGAGCTGACCGGCAAGCCGATCTCTGAGTCCCTGACCCGTGAGCGCGGTATTCTGGTTGATATGATGACCGATAGCCACGCCTGGTTGCATGGCAAGAAGTTCGGTCTCTACGGTGATGCTGACTTTGTCATGGGTATGACCAAGTTCCTGCTGGAGTTGGGTGCCGAGCCGATACATGTATTGTGTAACCATGCCAACAAGCGCTGGAAAAAGGCTATGGAGAAGATGCTTGCAGAATCTCCATATGGTCAGAACAGTGAAGTTCACATCAGTAAGGATCTATGGCATTTTCGTTCATTGATGTTCACCAATAAGCCTGACTTCATGATTGGAAACTCATACGGCAAGTTCATTCAGCGCGATACTCTGCACAAGGGTAAAGAGCACG
>JAHRHW010000316.1 GCA_019100305.1 Candidatus Thiodiazotropha taylori
CTCCTTCTCCCGTGAGGTGAGATCCGGCATGCTGGATTGCGTCTCCAGTCTGTCGTCCTCACGCAGCGCTTTTGCCAGCAGTTGAGTCAAATGGTCGCTGATGACCACGGTGCCCTCTACCGCTTTGCGGATCGATTTGAGGATATCTTCGGGCTCCATATCCTTCAGCAGATAGCCGTCGGCGCCATTTTTCAGTGCCGCCAGAACATCCTCTTCATTATCCGAGACGGTGAGCATCAGGACTCTTGAATCGAGCTCAAAACTCTTGATGGCTTTCAGGGTATCCAGGCCGTTGGTACCCTTCATATTGATATCGAGCAGGATCAGATCCGGATTGAACTCCCGCGCCAGAACCAGGCCATCCTCGCCATTGGCCGCTTCGCCGATCAGTTCAAGGGCCGGGTCCATATCGATCAGATCGGAAACGCCTTTTCTGAAAAGTGGATGGTCGTCTATCGCCAGCAGTGTGTAGTGTTGTTCAGGCATCTTTCAATTGCTCGGTGAAAATGCGTTGCGATTCCCGGTTCGAGATATCAGCAATCGTGAAAACCAGATTGATCTGTGTTCCGCCTGTGGGTGACTCATTGATGCGTAGCTCGCCACCCAGATGTTCCGCCCGCTCTTTCATGATCGGCAGTCCATAGTGTTGCATCATATCACCTTCATCATCCATGCCAATGCCGTTATCCTCGATCAGTACCGTCACCAGACCCTGGTGGTCGCAACTCATGCTGACGCTTGCCTTTGTTGCATTCGCGTGGCGGATCACATTGGATAGTGACTCTCTGATGATCTGAATGATATGTATCTCCGCATTCGGTGTAAATTGACAGTTACCCAGGTTATTGATGAATTCAATCGGAATACCTGAGCGATTGGTAAATTCATCCACGGTCTGGTTGACCACCCTGCCGAGATTGGCATCGGTGACCCTGAGGCGAAAGGTGGTGAGCAGCTCTCTCAACTGTCGATAGGCACCATTCAATGCTGATCTCAATACAGTGCTGATCTGCAGTACGTCCTCTTTCTGCAGATCATCGTTGAGACCTTTTTCCAGGCGTGCCACCTGAATTTTCAGGTAGGAGAGTGACTGGGCTATCGAATCATGCAGCTCTCTGGCGATGACACTGCGCTCTTCCATCAAGGACATTTTTCGGTTCTGAATATCCTGCTGGGTGACCGTTATCGCTAGCCCGATATGGCTGGCAACGGTTTCCAGCAGGCGCGCCTGCCAATCCTCCAGTTCTTGTGAGGGCTGCAGCTCCACCATCAGGATGCCGTAGTATTGGGCCTTATCCCGGATCGGTGTTGAAAAGATATCGATCTGCTTGCCGCTGGCCGGATCGCAGGTCTGGAAACTGTGGGTTTCACCATCACCAAGACATATCGCACATTGCGCATCATTGTGGTCTTTCAGCAGAATATCCTTGCTTCGGGTCGAGGCGTACCGATAGGCCTGGTGGTCTCCTGGTTGACCCAGGCAGATCGTGCCGTTGTTTACCCCGAGCAGGGCCTCGATATCATGAATCACGGCAATCAGAACCTGCTCGTTGAGGGATGAGTCACTCAATCGTTTGGTGGTGGAGTAGAGCAGCTCGAGGGTGCGATTACTCTGTTCCAGATCCTGGGTTTTCTCTTCCACGCGGTGTTCCAGATCTGAATAGATGACGGATAAGTTGTCTGCCATCAGATTGAAAGCATGACTCAGCTGACCCAGTTCGTCTTCGCTTAAAAACCGACTCCTTACTGAAAAATCTCCGTGACGTGCCGCCTTGGCGCAGGCGAGCAGATTGCGCAGAGGGTTCAGGACGGAGATTTTTGTCAGGTAGAGGCTGACCAGGGCAACCAGAAAAGTGAGGCTCAGCAGAATGATCTGGATCAGACGCAACTGCTCGTTTTTCTGTTCCGCTTCAATCTCCAACGCTTCAACAAAACTGTGTATGTCATCCACGAAACCATCCACCAGTGAGAGATAGGTCTGTCGACTGGTATGGATTTTTTCGCTCACCGGGGCTGTGGAATCCGCTGTTTCGGTCATCGCCAGATAGTTGTTGAGGTTGGGCAGCATCAGCTCACGCCACTGGCTCTCAACCCGTTGGTAGGTGTTGCTGACCTCTTCTCCCGTACCTTTCGCCAGCACATCGTGAATGCGCGGACTGTGAAGACGCTGGTTGTACTCATCCACCAGCAGTCTGGATCTGTTGGCTGGATGATTGCTTTGGGGATTGCCGTGTACCAGACTGCTGGCAATACGGTACGACTGCATGCGTAGGGTGCCGGCCTGATTGATTGCCGCCGCATACCCTTCCGCTGTCTCTGCAATAATCACCGAACTGATCATTCCGGAGAGCGCCAGGATGAAGAGTATCGTGATGGCAGTTCCAAAGCGGAGTAGCAATGAGTGTTTCACTTCATGGTCTCCTGCCGGGTGGATTGTTCGCCTTCCCGGTCGTTATCTCTATCGTTCGATAGAGTTATTTTAAACGCTGACGAGAAATGTGTAAGAGTCTACTGACACGCATCCGATAGGTCCTGTTGTGCCTGCAATATAAAGGGTATCAGACTTTGAAGGAGTGCGAATTGATCTGGAATTGGTAGTGGATTAATGGACTACTGAATGGTCAACTTCAATGGCTGCATCTCTTTGTACATGATGATCAGCGGTTTCTGAGTGGAAAATGTCAGGATGCGGGTCTTGGATGGATAGATCAGATGATTGCAGAGGAACATGTGCATCTCTTCCCCGTCCAGCAGAAACTCTTTGAACCTCTGCATATTCTGCAGATCGATCTTGTCCTGCAGGGAGAAGTCGAAGCGGTTGAAGGCAACGGAATGGTTGCTTAGGAAAAGTTCGGGAATCGACTGTTGACCGAGGAGTTCGTATTGCGCACGTTTGAGTAAATTGGTCGAGAGTATCAGCCCCATCCGCTGTTCGCCGAACAGCCAGCTGATATCCCGCTCATCATCATAATCCGCTGTGTGCTCGCCAAACGCCAGGCACCAGCCCTTGTAGTAGGCGTTATAGCGTTTGATGACTCGAGTATTTGACATATGCCGATGCATTGTGCTGCAAAAAACAAACCTCTCTCTCAAAGAGTCTACCATGTCCGGCAGAAATCTATGCTGTGGGGGTATGGGAAATAGGGAACGTAAGATTCTAGTTTATATATTTGCCTGCAATAGTACTTTAATTCTTTGCGCCAACAGATGTGATATCTGTTTTTTATAGTGATGTTTCATTATGAAATCGCAGAGCGGAGCAGGTGGGAAGTCCCACCACGGAGGGTGGCATCAGAGTGCGTCGCAGTGGGCCGGCCTACAGCCATATTTCAGCTTGTTGTAGGCCGGCTCATGCTGGCAGGAAGTGGCAGATTCAATCGTTGACTTAGAACACCAGGTTCATCACCAACATCATGACCGTCAGAAACAGTACGGTCATGATACCGCCGGCTCGCATGAAGTCGGCAACCCGATAACCTGCCGGTCCCATGATCAGGGCATTCACCTGATGGGTGGGAATGAGAAATGAGTTGGAGGTGGCAATTGCCACGGTAAGTGCAAAAACCGCCGGATTGGCGCCTGCTCCGATGGCGATGTTAACCGCCAGGGGAACCAGCAGCACGGTTGCTCCCACATTGGACATTACCAGGGTGAAGAATGTAGCCAGAATGGCAACGGCAAGCTGTATCACCCAGATCGGCATATCCCCAACCACAAACAGCACCTGCTCAGCGATCCATTTTGCGGTTCCCGTGGTTTCCACCGCCAGACCCAAAGGAATCAATGACGCGAGCAGGAAAACGGTTTTCCAACTGACCGCTTCATAGGCCTCCTCGATATTCAGTACCCCGGAGAGCACCATGCCCATGGCGCCGGTCAGCAGTGCGACAGAGAGACGGATGTCGGTGAACAGTACCATCGACAGGGCAATACCGAAAAACACCATCGCCCATCCTATTTTGTGTGGGCGCAACTCCTCATGGGGATATTCAGTGGTCACCACGACAAAGTTCTTATCTTTTTCGATTCTTGGCAGTACATCCCACGGGGTATGTACCACCAGGGTGTCACCTGCCATGAAAGGCATGTTGCGGATATCCTCGCCTTCCCGCATGGTTTCGCCATTACGGTGCAAGCCGATCATAGCCAGGCCGTAGGTTTTACGCATCCAGACATCCCGGGCACTTTTACCGATCAGCGAGGAGCTGGGAGGAATGACCACCTCGGCGATACCGGCCTTGTTGGCAGAGAGGTCGCCGGAGAAAGTACGCAGGGTATCGCGCTTCTTCAGATTGAAGGTAGTGACAAAGTTGTTCAGTGATTCCGGATCGGCAACCACACCCAGTACCATGCCCGCCTGGATCGCCACATCACGGGCCAGGGCGCCCGGGCCGATACGATTGGCTTCACCGGAGATCTTGGTGGCGATGATCCGCACACGGTAGCGGGTCTCCACTTCATCGAGCTCTTTGCCGATCAGGCTGCTCTCATCGGTGACCACCATCTCGGAGAGGTGGTAGGAGAGTCCATAGACATCCTGAAAGTACTGCATTGGATCAGTACCGCTGGTACTGCTCTCACTCTTGGTTTTAGGCAACACGAAACGACCGGCAATCACGAAATAGAGTATGCCGGTGAGGATCAGGGCGACGCCGATCGGGGTGACGGAGAAGAGACCCCAGGTCTCCATCTGTTGAGATTCGGGTAGCGCCTTGTTGGAAGTCAGGATCAGGTCGTTCAACAGAATCAGTGGGCTGGAGCCAACCATGGTCATGGTGCCACCCAATATGGCAGTGAACCCCATTGGCATCAGCAGGCGTGACATGGGCAGTCCGGAGCGGGCAGAGATTCGGGAGACTACCGGCAGAAACAGGGCGGCTGCACCGACGTTCTGCATGAACGAGGAGATAAATCCTACGGTGGCCGAGATGATCGGAATGATGCGGCTCTCGGTGGTGCCGCCGATCTTCAGGATGAAGGCGGCGACACTGCCCATGATGCCGGTCTTGTCCAGTCCGGCGCCAATGATCATGACAGCGATGATCGAGATCACCGCATTCGAGGAGAAACCATCGAACAGGTGCTGATTATCCACCAGTCCCTGCTCAAGCCCCATGAAGGGCGCCAGTAGGCTGGTCAGGCCGAGCACTACCATGATGCTGGCGGCGGCCACATCCACGGCGACAATTTCAAACGCAAACAGGTAGATGGTGAGCAGCAGAATCACGCTGACCCAGGCGATTTCGATGCTCGGCACCAGGTTAGCCAGCACCAGGGCGACAGCCAGGAAGATGCCTCCGGCAATCATCTGTTTGGTCGACAGGCGATTCCTTTCCGGGGTCAGTTGCGGGGTAGTCGGCAACGCGTTCACT
>JAHRHW010000317.1 GCA_019100305.1 Candidatus Thiodiazotropha taylori
CAATGATAGCTCTGACCCAGATTCTGATACTCACTTTACATCTCGCAATGAAGATCGTATCACCACGCAAGATGTGCCGATGCTTGAGCCTGCTGATTTGACGGCTTTGCCGAAAGGCCAGGCCTTTGCCTTTATAGAGGGTGGAAAGCTTCTCAAGTTACGTCTGCCGCTACCTGTCAAGGAGAAAGATGATCTCCCATCTGATATTAAGCGGGTAGCGCAAGCAATGCGAGAAACTTACAAACCAACGACACCTGAACATTGGTACGCAAAAGCGGAGCCAGATTGGTGGGGAGGAGGGCAAATCACCTCAAATAATGATCAGCATTCGTCTGGCGCTAACTTCTGTGGCGCGTTGACTGAGATGGGTAGTGACTCACCTGACGACACCAGTCACAGCAACGATATGATGGGTATCTAATGGCCAGTTCAGCAACCGCGTCCAATCATCCTCAGCACAAAAATCGAGAGATCCGCGAGCGTCGGACTGGCGTTATCAGTAATACCTTTAATCTGATCATTTCACTCTTAGGTTGGATGGTGCTTGCCTTAATCTTGAATATTGTTGTTGAAGTGGCGGGTATTGCATTCAACTGGTGGGAGTTAAGTGGGTCACAACACGCAAGACAAGTGCTGGTTCAAGAGCTGAATTGGCTGAACAGTGACTTCAAGCAGGCCTTAGGTAATCCGCTTTCAATCGCACTCACTGCGAGTAAAGCGTTTTATCAGTTCATCTGGATTTGGGACGGTGAAGATTTAGGCCAGGCCATACTGGGGTCTATTGGCAGTGGTTCCCTTTACGATTATTTCAGAGCTGCTCTATGGACGATTCATGTCTTTGCCGTCAGGTTGGTGGTAATTCTGTTCTCATTACCGATTTTCGTTGCATTTGGCCTCGTGGCATTGACAGATGGCCTGTTACAACGTGATTTAAGACGCTTTGGAGGAGGGAGAGAGTCTGGGTATATCTGGCATCACGCCATGAGAATGCTTAAACCATCGGTTATTGCCCCGGTGGTCATTTATTTGGGCCCCCCGATTTCAATACACCCCAACCTGGTAGTACTGCCGTTCGCGGTGATCTTTTCCATCTCGCTATGGATTGGTGCCGCTTGGTTTAAAAAATATCTCTAAGGAGTAATCGATGAAACGTTTTGGGATGATTTTAGTGAGTGCATTTTTATCGGTGCCCAGTTGCGCTCTGTACGCTGATGTTTCAGGAGAAAAAGCATCATTACAAAGGCTTGCTTGGGAAGTTCATGCCATGGAGCAATTGCTGCAAGAAGCAGAAAGCATGGCCGACCCTGCGGCCCGGTATCCATTTCGTTACGACTATTTGCGCCAGGACTTGTTGACGATCAGGCACGGTATCGAGGCCTACATCAGTACGCCACAAGACAGACCTGTGAATTTAAACAAACTGAAAGGAAACTACAGGCGCTAACTCATGGGCAATACCCTCGCTTCAGTTATTACGGCTTTTGAAGCCTATGCAGGATCCAGTGCAGCCAACATTACTCAATATATTGTTTTTTTTCTAGCGAGCTTGTTTTTTGTTTGGACTGCCTTTCAATTGCTTGGATATTACAGAGCGTGGGTATTAGGAAGTTTTACTTTTTTTGAAATGGCAATGTACCTGCTAAGAAACATGATTCTCTTAGTCGTTGTCGTTGCTTTTATTCTTCAATAGACGTTCAGGAGGACGTAGACAATGGAAAGTGTAAGCAAGTTCTTTAACTCTACAGCTAGCGATTCAGTAAACCTATACGCCTTTATCATGATGATTGCTATGGCAACCCTGTTTCTTATATCACCGGAAGCTATGGCGACTGCGCCCGCGTTACCTGATATCGGTTCGGGCGGTGCGGATGATTTGCTGCAACAAAGTGCAGGAACCACTCAACAAGGTATGTTCTATGCGATTTGGGTTGTTGGCATTCTACTGATATTTGTACCAGCCTATTTTCTGGTCGGGGCTTTTGCCGATTGGATGAAAGGTCGTAAAGAGCTCGGCGAAGTCGGTGCGGTGATCATTGTCGGGGTTGTGATTGTTGTTGCAGGCATGTGGTTACTATCAACCGCATCGGACCTCACAAACACAGGTATTTAAACAAAACACAAGAACAACAATGGTCGGTAGACTGACCATTGTTGTTCTTAACCTTGAATAGACGCTATGAGAGAAATTCCAGATTTAGCACCAAATCGTATGGACCGCGTTCCGATTGTTGTTATGAGCTGTACTGCCAAAGAAGTGGAGATGGCCTTTGGTGTATCGCTCGTAGCCAGTATCGTACTTGGTTTAATAAGCGGTATTTTTTTTGGAATGGGAATCGGTGTCACGATTGGGGCAGTCGTATTCCTTGGTGGATCATTTGGCACGATGCGGGTACTGGCCTATGTGAAGCGAGGTAAACCGGAAGGCTATTATCTCCAGCAAATGCAGATCTACAAACAGAACATGGGGTTTGGAAAGGCGCCATTTATCTATAGACCTGAGTACTACGAAGGATTTAGAACCGCTTTACAAGGAGATAAAGGATGAAGAATGGATTATTTTCATTTGAGAATCCATCGGATAATCAATCCTCCACCATCCGAATGTTGGGTCGGGCGTTATTTTTACTGCTGATTATCAATGGCGGCAGTATTGCGACGACATTCTATGCACTTGAAACAATTGAGGTGTCACTGCCACCTGACCCCAGTAAGGGTGCATTACTCAAACGCGGTCAAAAGGATGAGACGGCCATCTACACCTTTGCACTTTGGCATTTTCAAGGCTTACAGCACTGGCCTGAAGCGGGGCAGACTGATTATCGAAAAAACATCGATAACCTTGTTCCTCTGTTAACGCCTGAATACAAAGGTTACCTGGATCGAGATTTCAATCGCCGAAAAACAAAAGGCGAGCTTGTCAATCGCATTCGTCACATCGAACCCTTTGTCGGCATGTACTATGACGAAAAAAGAGTCCAGTCCTTGGGTTCTGGTGAATGGCTTGTCATCGCTGATTATGTCGTCAAAGAGTGGTACTTGGGCCAAGAAATTAAATCCGTACCGCTTCGGTATTATCTTTCAGTTAGTGAATCATCTGTGATTAATGATAATCGATTTGGACTCAGGCTAAACGGATTTTATAAAAACCCAGAAAATATCGCTGAAAAAGAGGGCCAATCATAATGTATGCCATTTTTAAATCCATCGTTTGCTTAGGGCTCCTGCTTTTGGTGAGTACGGTTTCTGCGCAAACGATCACCCCTGAGCGTGTGATCTATCGTGGAGATCCGCTGCCCATTTCATTATCGATAGGACATGAACGGAGAATAACCTTTGATCATCCGATTTATGTGGATGTCCCTGAATCCTTAGCAGCGCTTTCGACCCAGATTGTCGGGCCCGATCTCTATTGGAAAGCCAGCAGCCCGTTTGATTCGGTCAGAATTGTCGTTGGCGAGGAAGGCGGCAACCGGATATACCTCATCAACTTAAATGCCGTGCAACAAGACTATGCTGCACCTCAATTATTAGTCTCGGATAATCGAGCTATCAAAAATGAAGGCAATAAAAGCATAGAACAGGAGGTTGCTGCGGTTTCCGACAACAAATACCCAAAAATTGGTTTTGGCGGACTGTTTCGTTATTCAGCGAAGCAACTCTACGCACCAGATAGGCTAAGAGAATCTGGCCAACTTAATAACCTCACCAATGCGCCCATACCAGAAGGCCGAATACATCACTTAATTCGAAAACATAAAGTGATCACAGAACCCATTAAAGCCTGGCAGAACGATACCCATTACGTCACAGCCTTGTTGGTTACTAACGGGACTGATCTGCCAATTACCCTGGATCCACGAGAAATCAGAGGTGAGATTCTTGCGGCACGATTTCAAAGAAACCACTTGGAACCGGCGGGAAGCGTGGGTGATACGACAACCCTCTTCTTAATTAGCAAGAGACCACTCTCAGAGTCAATCAATGGCCATGCTGTGCGCATTGATTCTCGCTCGATCGACCGTGATCATCAAGAAGACTGAGGAGCGTACTTGTGAAACTAAGTGGCAATAGGGCGCTTCCTGTACTGGGTGCAGCTACGATATTAATGGTTGTTCTCTTTATTCTCTATATCAACAGTAACAAGCAAACCACCACTAGGGCCAGTGGTTCGAACATTGATACTGAATTTGGTAATGCGCTAGCGGTTTCACCCGATGGAGATTTACCTGAGCATACCCTGAATAAACTATCGACAGATATGAGTGAGTTTAAGGATTTACTTAAGGGTAATAATGAGCTTGTTACCGAATCAATGGATGAATTCAATCTCATCAAGCGAGAAATTAGTCAACTCAGGTCCAGTAACAACCAACTCAAAAAAGAACTCGACAAGGCCAAAAAACGGTCTCGTCATAACAGTGATTCTGATACGGACCTTGATCTTAATGAAATAACAAAAAAAGTCATGGCAGAGATCAATCGATCGAAGTCTTCAACGCAATATCGACGACAGGAATACCCTGTTACCGGAGCCAACATGGATCTGACATCAACGAAACGTATCCGTGGATTAGGCGTGGTTTTGGATAAAAAGAGTGGGGTAAAAAGCGTGCTTCCCGATTTCATGAAAAAACCGGATCTCGATGCTGTCTCGCTGACTAACCCGCGGGGTCATCGTGATGAAGACAAGGGAACCCCTGTCTATACGTTACCGGATCTCAGCATCTTGAATGCAGCCACTGCCGTAACACATATGATCGGGCGGGTGCCAATCAAAGGTGACGTTACAGACCCTGCGCCTTTCAAGGTGGTACTCGGTCATGACAACCTGGCGGCAAATGGGCACAACATTCCCGGAATCGAGGGGATGTTTATGGAGGGGCATGTCTGGGGTGATGCAACGCTCTCATGTGTCAGGGCTTATGTGGAGCGGGCGAGTTTCGTCTTCAAAGACGGTCGTATTGTCAATTACCCAGAGAAAAAGGGCAAAAAGAACAAAAAAAGTGGTAGCACAGAGTCCATCGGTTATTTGACAGATGACTACGGTTCGACCTGCATTCCCGGAAAGTACATCACGAATGCCCCTCGCACGTTAACGGCCAGGTTTCTCGCAGACCTTGCAACAGGTGCTGCGGATGCCTATTCCAACAAGGAGACCACCAGTGTCGTCTCTTCTACAGGCGGCGTAACAACCGCTATTACGGGCAGTGATGGAAAGTACGTCATGGGCCAAGCCATCGCCAGTGGCGCACACGGCGTTTCCGACTACATCCGGAATCGAAATCTCGATATTTGGGACTCCGTGCTTGTTCGTGCCGGCATGAAAGTAGCGGTGCACCTCCAGGAGGAGATTCCCATCAACTACTCG
>JAHRHW010000318.1 GCA_019100305.1 Candidatus Thiodiazotropha taylori
GCAACGTGGGTGAGATCCGGCGCCGGGATCTGTTACCTCAGGTCATTCAACAGTTGAACAATGAGGATCCATCCTGTCGATTCTGGGCCGCCTGGTCAGCAACCCTATTGGGTGATGAGAAAGGGTTGAATAGGTTAACTGACTTTTATAGTGAAGAGAGTGATTTTCAGCGCCGTGCTTTGTCACTCGGTCTTCGTGTGATGGATAAGGAGCTTGCCGTTAATTGGGTTCGAGAGCATGCCAAAACGGAAGGTTATGAGAGGGCTATCATCGAGGCGATCGCAACGATTGGGGATCCGGTTAGCATTCCCTGGCTGATCTCGATGATGGACAAACCTGAGTACAGTCGATTGGCAGCGGAATCCTTCGCGGCGATTACCGGTCTGGATCTGGCCTATGAGGATATGGACACAGACCAACCGGCCGGCTTTGAGTCTGGTCCAACTGAAAACCCCGCAGATGAAGAGGTCGAGCTGGACCCGGATGAAGAACTGGTCTGGCCGGATCAACAGAAAATCGGTGACTGGTGGAGTAGTCACCAGAGTCGGTTCAGTGCAGGAGGACGATATTTGAATGGCGCACAAATTACCCGGGAGCAGTGTATTGAGGTGTTGAAAAAGGGTTATCAGCGTCAACGGCGTGCAGCGGCTATGGAACTGGCAATATTTGATCAGCAACAGCCTCTATTCAATACCTCTGCCACGGCGATCCGTCAGTCTCAACTGCTGGGATGAGAAGCTGAGACGATGGCGTTCTGGATGCCCATAATTATCGCCGCTCTGGCCCTACTTAACGGTCTGCTGGCGATCTACAGTTATCGGCAGTATCACTCCTGGGGGCATCCGGCTGTCAAGGCCCGTATCAGAGTGACCGGCGTGATGCTTCTGGTCAGTCTGTTTTTGTTTATCTATCTCTAAACAGGAGCTGAACAACTCATGAATCGATATTTTGTCTTCAAAATGGACTACTTAAGTTTGATTGACACTTGGTCTGTTCCGTATCAGTTCAGCACGTTATCAATGTGACTTTGCCATGTGTGACACCCCTTCACCAGCCCGTAGAAATCGACCGGTAGCCAGTGGCGCTAACCCGGACACACCTCACGCCGGTTTCACTGCAGCACAACCTGCAGGAGGGGGGACAACACCCCAGGGTGGACCGCGCCTTAGCGGTTGGCCAAGGCAACTGGCCTGGTCAGACTTTACTGATATTCAGAGTCGTCCCAGCGGGGAATCCGAAGACGCGACCATTGCAATGGCCATGCATCCCGGCAGGCTGCGATTCCTGGAGGAGGGCGGACAACACAGATTGGGAGATGTGGCGTTTCAAATGCTCTTGAACGAGGCTGGTACCTGGGTGGTTGCGTCAGCCAAGACGGCAGAGCTGCTACGGCATGAACAGGGTCACTATGACATTGTCGGCCTCTGTTACCGGGATATGGTAAACGAAATCAGGGCTTTGAGAGAACGCTCCCGCAACCGGTTGGTACGAGCAATACGCCGGGTAATGAGCGCTCATGATCGTCGTGCTGACAGCCTGACCAGAGATTATGATTCCGCGCAACAGACCAATCATGGTCGGAACAGTGCCAGACAACAGGCATGGAACCAACAGATTGAAAGCTGCCGTCGTAGTGGTGCCAGATTATCAGTCCCCGATTGAGCCGATTAGAGCCGCACTTACAGCCTGGCCACTGATCAGATCCCCCGATTGTATAAGGGTATTCCCGGCTTGGTTCTTCGTGCGGGTTGGACTATCTTTTGCAGAGGCGTTTACCAAACCAGTTGATCGCTTCTGGCTGATTCACATTCGGTTTTCCCATAGGGTAACGGGTTCCTGAAATATGAAGCGCCTCCATTTCAGAATCTCGCATAGTGACAGTTTCATCCGGGGTTAATTAATAATACGAAAAGTCACAGATGAGATCTGACTCATGACAGCAAACCACTGTCAGTGATATTGATTTAGGCCAAAAAGGAATGAGGGGAGATATGAGACACAGAAGCTTTACTGTTTTGGCAATGGGGCTTTGTTCTATACAGATCACTCAGGCTGCAGAAACCAATCTCGGTAGCTACGGACAGACACAGCTGCAAGAGGATACCGGTGACTCGGTTCAGAGAACCTGTATCGGGTTCGTCATGTCAGGGGCTCTACCCGGCACAATACCGCTTTTCGATACCTGTAGCGCCATGGTTCAGACCGCGAATGAGCTGTCGGATATCGGTTCGTTTGACAGCAGTCTTGGTTTGAACGCCGATGAGCTGGCCGATGCTCTGCAGCAGATCGCCACGGAAGAGTATACAGCGACTGGCACTCTGGCGAATGAGGCAGCAGGCACACGAATGGACCCTCTGATCTCGCGTCTCACGGAGTTGCGCTCAGGTGCGAGAGGATTCTCCATCTCCGGACTGAACATCAATAACAGCCAGACACTGGTCAACAGACCGGGTTATCCGGGGCAGGGAGGCAGTGCCGGTGATCCTCTCATGGATAATGCACTGAGTGGATTCGCCACAATCAATTCAGGGGTCGGTGAGAAGGATGCCAACAGCAGTTCGGCAGCTTTCGATTACGATAACTATCGCCTCACCGCTGGTATCGATTATCGTATCAGTGAAAACCTGGTGTTTGGCGGGGCGTTGAGTTACAACCGGATTGATACCGAGTTCGATAACACCGCAACGGTTTCTGGTGGTGATCTGGAGACCGATGGATGGGGTGGCGCCCTGTATGGCAGCTTTTACAAGGATCAATATTATTTTGACACGATGGTCAGTTACGCCACGTCAGACTATGACATGGTGCGAAATATCTACATTCCATCAAATACCGCCGTTTCATCGATCAATGAATCGGCCAAAGCGACCACCGACAGCAGTGATTATGCCTTCAGTATCGGTGGTGGATATACCATCAATCAAGGTCCTATCTCATTCGGTCCTTATGGCCGTGCCACCTACATGCGAGTCGATATCGACAGCTATGAAGAGCGTGGTGCCGATGCTTCCGGTTTGAATTTTTCAGTCGATGATCAGGAATGGACCTCGTTGACCTCAGTTCTGGGCGCGGAATTCTCCTATGCGATCAGCGGCCAGCAGGCGGTTATCATACCCCAGGCTAGATTAGGCTGGGTCCACCAGTTTGAGAATGATCAGAGCGCAATAACCGCGAGTTATATCGATGATCCACGCAATAACCAGTTCAGAGTCCTTACCAGCGAGCCCGACAGAAACTATTTCGAGTTGAATTTAAGCATCTCTTCCGTGTTACAGGATGGTCTGCAGCTGTTTGTGAACTATGACACGCTACTTGGACTGGAAGATCTGTCTGACCATCAATTCACCTTGGGCGGGCGTCTGGAGTTCTAACCTGCTAGGGCCTTTTTACACTAGGGCCTGCTAACAATAATCCAATGCGCCCTGTTGTGCGTGAAAAAGCGCCAACCAAGGCGCGAGGTGCATAGTTTGGTTGTTCCAAATGAGTGACGAGCAACGCTGAGCGGCGCTTTTTCAGGCGCAATCCGAAGGGCTGGGTCTGTTTTTTACACCCAGCGGCGTTATCATTCACTCATGTAGAATGACTACACGACGCTCATTCTGCCTTGCTGGACACAAAAACAGTCCCAGCAGGGCCAATTGGATTAATGTTAGCAGGCCCGAATCAGCGGTTGCTTGAGAGCAGTCAATCCTTCATCAGTGTTTTCGTCATGCGATAGAGACCTGGATCGGAATCAGGTATCTCGATGATGGGGGCAATTCTACGATAGAAGTCACTCGAGCTTGGCATGCCAACAATCGCATAACCATAGCCTTTCAGATGCATCTCCCTCAGGCAGCTAATTGTCAATCGTTGCCCTGCTCCCTGGCCTTTTGCAGCTTCACTGACACCCAAAGGGCCAAAGTAGCCCAAAGCTGTTGCATCATAACAGGCAAAACCGATGATCGTGCTCTGTTGTTGTGCGATGTAGCAGGAGCAGGGTGTGTTAGCCAGCGCGGTTTCGATTTCACTTAACCAAACATCGGGATAGTGTTGTTGTGCCCATTCGATCAGCAGTCGCCTGTCCGTTCCGATCGGTTTACGGACAGTGATATCTGGAGCTAGGTTATTCGATACCAGTAGCTGGTCAAAATTCATCTCATAGAGTTTGATGAGAAGATCATTGTTTGCCATCAAATAACTCTCTTTTAGCGCTTGATTCAGTTTTCAAGAAGCAGTAGGTTTTGTTATCGATCTGGCATCATTTGAGATCTCCCTAACGCATCAGGCATCGCCTTCAACAGATTCTGGTGCGCAGGTGATCGTTGATACCGAGTTTCATCATTAGCATAGCGGAAAAATCCCATCCTCCCTATGCACAAAGAACCAGATAAAGGACTGAGACATTGAGTGAACCTGAGCAATCACCTACCGAATCAATCAGTGCTGAACTGCGCATAGGTAGTGAGAATTTAAGGTTTTCAGTGGAGATTACCAATGAACCTGTGCATATTCATGATCTACTACCATTTTTTCAACGAATCACAGACAAGGTAGTCGAGATTGGTGTCAAGGAGGCTGAACAACAGGGAAAATGCATCTCCTGTAAAAAGGGTTGTGGCGCCTGCTGCTCTCAGTTGGTGCCGGTCAGCCGGGCTGAAGGTTATAAACTGCTCAATCTGATTGAATCCATGCCGGCTGAAAGGCAGCAGGTCATCCGAAAACGTTTTGCGCAAAATATCAAAGCATTGAAAGACGCAGGTGTTCTTCAGCTGATGGAGCAGGCGGTCAGCAATAACGACAGAATGCAGCTGCGTGAAGTTGGGATCAACTACTTCAGACTCAATCTTCCATGTCCGTTTTTAGAAGATCAATCCTGCTCAATACATCAGGATCGCCCACTCAGTTGTCGTGAGTTTCTGGTTACCTCCGATCCCGTTCATTGCGCTGATACCAACCCTGAGACCGTTGAGAGTCTGAGTTTGCCAAAGCGTATAACGCCCATCATCTACAGGATGAGCCGCGATCTCAATGAAGCAGGCAGAGGTTATTTACCTCTGATACAGATCCTGGAAAGCGCCGAGGCGTTAAGCTCGAATCAGGCCAGTGAACCAGCCATCGATCTGATCAAGCAGTTCCTGCAGAATCTTACACACAACTAGGGAACTGGCACATAAAAGAATAAACCGCCAATCAACACCAATCACCGCGAAGCTATGCAAATAGTGACCGTAACGTGAAAGTTATCCGCGGTATTTTGCGGTGATTGGCGTTCATTCGCGGTTAACTTCTTAGGCTGCATTTAATACAGCAAGATCTCTTACTGCCCGCCATTCGGCGGGCATCATAGGATTGGCATCAGAACTCGCTACGCAGACC
>JAHRHW010000319.1 GCA_019100305.1 Candidatus Thiodiazotropha taylori
TCAATGACAGCAATCTTACAATGCCTATAATGTCAGTAGCGTGACCTAATATAGTGCATTGGTGTGCACAATAGTGATGTCTGGCCTGCTTGGCCATCAGGCAGATAGAGCCTGATTACAAAACAGAAGAGTTCTATGTTTGAAAAAGATCCCCGTACCTTCTCACCCGAATACAAGAATCTGTCGCCTGAACAGAAAGCGATGGTCAAGCTTGAGATCACGCTGACCAACTTCTTTAAAAATTTCGATGTGAGCATGTCGAGATGGGAGCGTATGATCTATCCCATGCTGGTGGTGGTCGGTATTCTGGGATTGTCGGGCTTCTATCTGATCTACAACGTCACCACCGACATGCGTGTCCTTACGGAACAGGTGGATCCCCGCATGGAGGAACACCTGGATTCCATGGCAGGCAACATGGAACAGCTCTCCCAGAATATCTCAATCATGACGGAACAGATCACCTTTCTGGTGGATCGGGTCGACAGCATGGAGCAGAACATCGCCACCATGAATGGCAACATCGGGGTGTTGGCGGTCGATGTGGGGAATATGAAGCAGAATATCGGACAGATGACTGCCAATATAGCGGACATGAATCAGGCCATGCGCACCATGACGGTCAATACCGGATTCATGAGTCGTGACATCAATCAGATGGGCAGGCCGATGGACTTCATGAACTCGTTTACCCCCTGGTAAGCCCGAAAACAGAGGGCGATGCTGATTTGAGGGCTCACCAACAGCGCTGTTTTCGCAGGGTAAGCGTCTCTCCTGAAGCCTCGTAAATAGTGTTTGATTTCACAATTAATCGAGCTGTCCGGTTGAAATAATAGCTGGAAGCAGTAATATAAGTAATATCTAATATACTAATGGGAGTCCTTCAATGAGGCGTTCTCTGGCAACTTTACTGCTCAGCTTGGTGCTGCTTCCGGGCTATCTAGCCGCTGATTCCACTGCCCTTGAGACCGGTGCGGTGGTAAAACGGGAAACCGCCAGAGAGTTCTGGCTGGATGGTACGGTCGAGGCGATCAACCAGACCACCCTTTCCGCCCAGACCCGGGGACAGGTGGAGCAGATCCTGTTCGATGTGGATGACTATGTGGAGAAGGGCCAGGAGGTGGTGAAGCTGAAGGATACCGAACAGCGTGCCGGTCTGGATCAGGCCCGGGCCGACCTGAAAGAGGCGAAAGCCCGTCGCCAGGAGGCGCTGGACGATTTCAATCGCACCAAAGATCTGTTCGGACGCAAGCTCGCCTCCCAGTCCCAGTTGGATAAGGCAACGGCGGCACTGAAATCCGCCAAAGCGCGCAAAGAGGCGGCGGATGCCAGACTGGCCCAGGCCACCGAGCAATTCGAATATACCCGTGTCAAAGCGCCCTACAGTGGCATCGTGACTCATCGTCATGTGGAGGTGGGTGAGATCGCCTCACCGGGTCAAAAGCTGATGAGCGGTACCTCACTGGATCAACTCAGAGTAATCGTGGATCTGCCGCAGAGTCTGGTGCCGGTGATCCGCCAGCAGGGGAAAGCGCGGGTACTGCTCTCATCCGGTGAATCGATCGAAGGTGTGAAACTGACGATTTTTCCGTTTGCCGATCAGAGCAGCAGCACCTTTCAGGTGCGGGTCGATCTTCCGGAGGGGGTAAAGGACCTGTTCCCTGGTATGTTTGTCAAAACCGCCTTCATCACCGGGGTCAAACAGGAGTTGGTGGTGCCCCGGGAAGCGGTGGTCTACCGCTCCGAGGTCACTGCGGTCTATGTGCTGGGTTCGGACGGGCGGGTCCACTTCCGCCATATCCGTGCCGGTCATCCGGTCTCTGAAGATGTGCTCTCAGTGATTGCCGGACTCTCTGCCGGAGAACAGGTTATTCTGGATCCGGTGGCCGCAGCCACCGAGCTGAAACAACAACTGGCGGAGTGAGACAATGAGTAGGCTGGGTATCTCAGGTGCTGTGGCCAAGCAGTTTCTGGTCACTGAAATCACTCCCTTGCTGGCACTGGTCGGTCTGTTGCTCGGCCTCTTCGCGGTATTGATCACGCCCCGTGAGGAGGAGCCGCAGATCAATGTCACCTTTGCCAATATCTTCATCCCCTTTCCCGGCGCCACCGCCACCGAGATCGAACATCTGGTTGCCACCCCGGCGGAGCAGGTGTTATCGGAGATCGATGGCATCAAACATGTCTACTCCACCTCCAGGCCGGGTATGGCAGTACTGACTGTGCAGTATCTGGTGGGTGAGGACCGGGAGGACGCCATCGTTCGCCTGTTCAGCAAGGTCTACGCGAATCAGGACTGGCTGCCCCAGGGGCTGGGTGTCGGGCAGCCGATCATCAAGCCGAAAGGCATCGACGATGTGCCGATTGTCACCGCCACCCTCTGGTCTGAAGATCCGGATGTGGGCGCCTATGAGCTGAGTCAGGTGGCGCATGCCATCGAATCGGAGTTGAAACGGGTTCCCGGAACCCGGGACATCTACACCATCGGTACACCGGACCGGGTGGTGCATGTGGTGCTGGATCCCCAGTCCCTGGCGGGGCATGGCATCGATCTGACCGATCTACGCCGGGCACTGCAATCGGGCAACCACATCCGGGACAACATCAGCGTCACGGCGGACAACCGTGAACTGCTGGTTCAGGCGGGGACCTTTCTCACCTCGGCCGATGAGATCGGCAGCCTGGTGGTGGGGGTGCGCGATGGCAAGGCGATCTACCTGCAGGATGTGGCTCAGGTAACCCATAAGCCCGATCTGCCCAGTCAATATGTCTGGATGGGGGTAGGGCCGCAGGGTGATATCAAAGGGCTGCCCGATGGGGGCAAGTTCCCGGCGGTAACCATTGCGGTGGCCAAAAAGCCCGGCACCAATGCGGTGGATATCGCCAAGTCCGTGATCAAACGGTTCGACCAGCTGCAGGGCGTGTTCATACCGGAAGGCGTACAGGCGACCATTACCCGCAACTACGGTGAAACAGCCGAGGCGAAGGCCAACAAGCTGATCACCAAGCTGGTCTTCGCCACCCTCTCGGTGGTGGTGCTGGTGATGTTGGCCATCGGCTGGCGGGAGGCCTTTATTGTCGGCGCTGCGGTAGTGGTGACCCTGGCGATCACCCTGTTCGCCTCATGGGCCTGGGGCTTTACGCTCAACCGGGTCTCTCTGTTTGCACTGATCTTCTCCATCGGCATACTGGTGGATGATGCCATTGTGGTGGTGGAGAATATTCACCGGCATCTCCATCTTGGGGCGAAAAATCTGCTGGAAGCCATTCCAAATGCGGTGGACGAGGTTGGCGGGCCGACCATCCTGGCGACCTTTACAGTCATCGCAGCGTTGCTGCCGATGGCCTTTGTCACCGGGTTGATGGGTCCCTATATGAGCCCGATTCCGATCAATGCCAGTAGCGGGATGCTGATCTCGCTGGTGGTAGCGTTTGTCTTTACCCCCTGGTTGACCAATCGGGTCCTGGCGAGCCGGGTCGAGCAGATTGCCGGGCATGCCGAGGGCGAGTCGTCCTCCGGTCTGAGTTCCTTTTTCAGCACCGTCATGACGCCGTTTCTGGCGGGTAGCCGGGGCAATCGCATGCGCTGGATTCTGTTGGGATCGATCCTGCTGCTGATCGTGCTCTCCCTCTCGCTGGTGGCGACCAAGTCTGTGGTGTTGAAGATGCTCCCCTTCGACAACAAGTCCGAGTTCCAGGTGGTGCTCGACATGCCGGAAGGAACCAGTCTCGAGCAGACAACCCGGGTACTGAATGAACTGGGTGACTATCTGGGCGGCGTCGCCGAGGTGACCGACTACCAGGTCTACTCCGGTACCGCTTCACCGATCGGTTTCAACGGTCTGGTGCGTCAATACTATCTGCGTGAAGGGGCGCATCTCGGTGACATCCAGGTGAATCTGGTGGATAAGCAGCACCGGGATCGCAAGAGCCACGAGATCGCTCTGGCAGTCAGAGGACCTCTGCAGGCTATCGCGAAGGAGTACAACGGCAATGTGAAGGTGGTGGAAGTGCCGCCGGGGCCGCCGGTGATGGCGCCACTGGTGGCGGAGGTCTATGGCCTCAACTATGAGGGTCAGACCGAGGCAGCCTGGGAGATACGTCAGGTATTCGAGAACACTCCGGACATCATCGATGTGGATGACAGTGTGGAGTATCCATCCGCGAAGTTTGTGGTGCGGGTCGATCGGGCCAAGGCCTCCCGGCTGGGAGTGGCTCAGAGCACGGTAGCCGAAGCCCTCTCCACCGTGCTGAGTGGTGAGGATGCCAGCTATCTGCATGGAGAGAATCTGAAATACGCCGTGCCGATCCGTATCGAATATGCCGAGGCGGACAAGGCGGATCTCGATCAGGTGCTGGCCCTCAGGGTTCGCTCCCAGAGCGGTGAGATGGTGCCCCTATCGGAGATTGTGCAGGTTATTCCCCGGGTCAGGGAGTACTCGATTCAGCATAAGGACCTGTTGCCGGTTGTCTATGTCACCGGCGATATGGCGGGTGAGACAGACAGCCCCCTGTATGGTCTGTTCGACATCTCCGGTCAGTTGAAGCAGGGTAAGATCGAGCAGTGGTTTCTGCAGCAACCGGAGAATCCCTACGCCTACAGTCTGAAGTGGGATGGGGAGTGGCAGATCACCTATGAGACATTCCGCGACATGGGGATCGCCTACTCTGTGGGTCTGTTGATGATCTATCTGTTGGTGGTGGCTCAGTTCCGCTCCTATCTGGTGCCGCTGGTGATCATGGCGCCGATTCCGTTGACGGTGATCGGCATCATGCCCGGGCATGCCCTGCTGGGCGCCCAGTTCACCGCCACCTCGATGATCGGCATGATCGCGCTGGCGGGTATCATTGTCCGAAACTCGATCCTGATGGTGGATTTCGTCAATCAGCAGGTGCGTGAGGGTATGGAGCTGGAGCAGGCAGTGGTCAACTCGGCGGCGGTTCGAGCCAAGCCCATCGCGCTGACGGCGGTGGCTGCCATGGCCGGAGGATTCTTTATTCTGGATGATCCGATCTTCAGTGGTTTGGCGGTGTCGTTGATCTTCGGTCTGTTCGTCTCCACCGTGTTGACGCTGGTGGTCATTCCGGTGGTCTACTATGCAGCGATGCGTAATCGGGTTTCATTCATCCGGGGTGAGGAGTGATCTTTTAGCGCACCTGTTTGTGTCGAGCAGGTGCCACCGCCAGCTGATTCGCAGGCTGGCGGTGATTCCGATCTATCCGGCACAGGGTGGATAGGTGAGTCTTATGGAGGCTGACTGCTATTCCATCTCTTCTTGCATGTTTTGACGATCGTCACCTGGGTCTCCCCATTGCCTTCCTGCAGTTCGTCTATCGAGTCAATCGTCTCTATCCAT
>JAHRHW010000034.1 GCA_019100305.1 Candidatus Thiodiazotropha taylori
CAGTTCCCAGCCCCCTGTTGTCTGTCCTCCCCTGAAATAGCGATAGATACTGCTGCCAGCATCTTGTTGAAAATGTTGAAACAGGTCCGAATGGCCATCAGCATCCATGTCCATCAGCATGGTGTTGGACTGCTGTAACTTAATGGTGCTGAATCCACCAGGCACATCATAAGAATGACTCCAAGTCTTACCATCGTCATTTAAATATACCCGCTGTACATCTCCGGTGTGCAACAAGTCCGGGAGGGCATCGCCATTCATGTCAACCAAATCGACATCTGGCGAGAAAAGCCCTACACCTGGATTGATCCCCTGGTCCATCGGCATGATCATGGAATTCAAAGCGAATTCGCTGTATTCAAATCTCAGAATGGAAGGCAGCGGCCCCTTCGAGAGATCCCGCCCGTAGATCTCGACAGCACCCAATCGCGATAAGACACTTTTCGGATCGTAAATCAGCTTGTAGACTCTTACTGGCTGACCCGATACCCATGTTCGGATTTCTCCGACTCGCTGAGTCAACTGGATCGGATAGCGCGAGCGGTAGCTGAAAAGACTGTCGTAGGAAGAGCGCTGCTGGTAATGCAGGGTAACCTTAGCCTGGTGAGTTTTGATTTCGTTTTCGTTGTAGGTTATCGATGTCAGGTAGGCGCTACCATCTGCAGGAGCCTGACCGTTTCCAAAGCCAGTTGACTCGTTATAATGGTAGAGAATTTCATTGCCATTTACGTCGACTCGCCGACTTGGATACCAGCGGAAGATATGGTTGCCGTCACTTACTACCCCTGTAGAGGAAGCATTGTAATAGGTCGTGCTTCCGTCACGATGCTGTACCAGCCAGTTATCGCCCTGTCGCAGAAAACGCTGAAAAATGCCCTCGTTCTCAACCCGATATATGTCGGGAGAAACCTCGATCAGTTCCTCGCCACCGGCAACGAAAATATCCAATTTATCGTCATAAACCGGCAGGCCATTGTCCGTGCGACGCTGTATCGATGGCAGGGAAATGGTCCAACCGATACCAAGCATGCTGTTCCCGTTACCACCGTTGTAATTCAGGGTGATATTTGGTTGAAAACCGGCTCTCCCTAGAGGGACGGCCAATGGCACACTGTAAGATGCTGTGCCGGAATTGATCTGCGCTTCAAACGACTCTCCCAGTCCGTCGATGGAACCCGGGCCTGTGGGCAGCTTCAATACCTGTGGCTTGACGCCGGATTTGTCGACCCCACCCCCGGCTAATACTGGCAGCGACAGGAGCAGCGCGAAACAGACATCCAAAACCCTAAATCCTAATGACATACTGTTGCAGTACTGCGAGAAAATGCTCATTCCCGTTCATCCGTTGGGTGTTGTTCAAAACTTCAGCCCTAGCCTCCCTGTCCTCCCCCGGTGGCAGGGCGCAGTAGGAAATATTACAGGCAGGTCTGGGTGGAGTTACTTTGTCGTTGATACGCTTCCGAATTGATGTAGATAAAAATGTCCTGGATGTTGCTCAGTACAATCTTGTTAGCTTTTGAAGCAGGTATCACCAGGCGCCAACTCGAAGCCGCAACTGGTCTTTCCTTCAGGCTGTTGACCAGATAGGCGGCTTCGTTGAGCTCGAAAGATGAACTGTCCGGGATGGACAGTGGGATAGTACGGTAGTCGATTGGCTCCAGACGCCCGTTTCCCTTATCCCGCCACTGGCGCATCTGGTAAGCACGAAAATCACTACAGCTATCGCTATCCTGCTTCAAATAACCCACACCGCCGTACTGTAGCGAACCGGTCACATTCAATACTCCACTGACAAACGCTAAACCTCTGGGTTGGAGTGACACCCCGACTTGCGTGATTTTGTGGTTCCATAACGGACTCGTTGAGTACGATCGCAACGCATAGTGAGTCCAACTATTGTGGTTGATATCAACTGGCAGATTGTGGTTTTCCAGGTGGCCCATGGTGTCGAACTCAATCACCAGGTTGCCATCGGCATCCCGCCTTGCAGGGTCTGCCAACCACGCTGAGAACTCTTTCCAAACCCTTTGATTTTCTTCCAGCGTATTTTCTTCACGTACGATCCGCAAAAAATCCTCACGCAGGGAATAGCGGGCAGTGTTACTGGAGTTGGTACGGTTAATGGTGACTGGGCTTTTGCTGTAACGCAACGGCCCGGAATCATGGAAGGCCAACAGGGTTTGTAGATAGTCTGTCACGGTCAGGCTATCTTCCAATGCTGCCACACCGCTACCCTCGTTGACTGCACCGATAACCTGTAGCCGCCTTATGTCGTTGATGGAGATATCGGGTAGGCCAGCTACCCGTAGCTTCGTATCGTCGGCCAAGGCCCATTCGTAATAAACCGTGCGGGTCAGTAGGTACAGCCACCTTTTGAGAAATTCAACCTGGTCTTCGGCATCCTTCATAACAGAAAACTGGATCAGACGGAAAGAAGGATCGGCAAACGACATTTCACCCAGGTTGGTGATGGCTCTGCCACGCCGGGCCAACAGCTCGTCGCGCTCCACCATCAGCTGGTTCATCCGGCCCAATGCCACCTGCAGATCTAGTTCCGCCATTTCGGCAGATAACGCCTTGAGCACCAGCTGGTTGGCGAGCTGTTCAATGGTCTTGACTTGCTGCAACTCGAAGATCTTGGTGTCGGATTTTATCAGCTTGATGCGCTCTTCGGCGGCATAACGTGTTTTATCTGCCTGTAGCTCACCCTTTCTCTCTTCATACCTGGCCTGTTCCATGCCATTTGCCAGCGCAATGGCAGCGCCCACCGTGGCTGCGTGAGTGCCGCCTGTGATAGCGCTAAAACCATTCGTCCCGGCAGCCATGGTTTGGGCTGCTTGCGTAACAGCTCTCAACCTTGCCTGCTTTGCATTGATCTTGCCAATTTCAAGGTCAAGATTTTGTTGCAGCACACTGTATTCATTCATCACCTGTACTTTTTCGGCATGCAGATGTAGCGCATCGGCCAGGAAACGTTTTTCCAGTTCAATATCAGCCAATAAGCGATCCATATCTGCATTGGCCTGCTCCAGTGCCGATTGCGCGCGCTGGAACAACAACACATGCTGACCGAATTCAGAGGCGATATTCTTCCCCGAAGCCCGCATATCCACGTCGATGGGATCGCTGGAATCCATGCTGGGATCTAAGGTGGTTTCGTCGATACGCCCACAGATCTGCAATAGCCGGCTTTCTGCCTGTTCGTTAATTGTAAATAGCTCGTTGCGAATCCTGTCCTTGGTGTCCTGCAACTGGCCGTAGCTCCGAATTGATGATGTTTCGGCGTCTCGCGCGGTGCCGAAAAAGCCGGTTGCACTTCCCGGCGTGAACGATCCGGGTCCCACAATCAAGTTACGTAGCGCACTAATCGTGCCGCTCGAATCATCGTTGAAAAACGGAACATAATCGTCTGGATAACCAAAGGCATTGGCACCTGACCTTATAAACTCCCGCAATGCACCGAGTTCATTCAGCTCGGAACTGACTGAGGCGATAGCATTCTGAAGCCTGTCATTGTTTGCTATTTCGGCCTGGCTCGACGCCTTTTCGAGCATGCTCTGAGTCAGTTCGAACCACTGGTTGATGCGATAGATCGCGTCTTCGAGTGCCTTAATGGCCTGTTGTGGCGAAGCGATATCGTACATACGGCGAACTTTTTCACCCAAAGCATCGCCATATGCCGCAGCTATTCGGTAAAGCAGCGCAATATCCTTGAAACCAGAGACCAGCTGCCCCCCGGACCCGGCGACATAGACGTTGACCTCGGTAATCCGCGAAGCGTCCGCGCGAATGGTGAACGGCACGGACACGACCCGGATACCGCTACCAGTTGCTGGGGTTACGATGGAAAACTTCAACAACATCTGGTTGGCGAACAACTGTTTTCCATCATAGATACTGCTGGGACCATAGAATACTTCCGTCCCCGGTATAAGACTTAGATGGGAGTTTCTGAAACTGAAGTCACTGAAGGCCGACGGTGGTATCAGGGTTTCATTGTCAAACTCGATCAACAGCTCTAGGTCCTTTACTGAATGTCCGGTTGCGACATCCATTTCGAAACGGAGCACAAAGGAAGTTCCAGGCCCGGATGAAGGCATGCCCTCGTATTTAGGCAAGGTAAATACCACCGGCGCTTGGATGGCAACGATCTGCTTGCTCTGACTTTCCTCAAATGCCAAGCTCGGGGAGCCCTGCACAGGAGAGACCACTTGCCCATGCGGATCGTAAAGTTCGGTCGTTACACCGATTTCTGTTTCCTGACCACGTAGAGCTGCATATGAAACAAGATCGGAGCTACCCTGTCGGGGAAAGCGTTTGCTGAATAGCAAATCTTCGGCATTGATCTGCAGAAACGACCTAGGAAGATCGTCAACGCCTATGTAAGTGGGATTGAAGAGCTTCATAAACTCCCTGAAGCCCGTTTCATAGGCTTGCAGGGCATTATCGATATCCTGAATTTCTAGCTCGGTGGTAGACTTGCTTTCGTTCGATTTGCGTTCGAATTTGTGCCGGTAAGCACGTGCCAGAAAGTCGTTTCCGATCAACATAAAGCCTTCGGCACGCGCGTAGTAGGTCTCCATTAATCCATCCAAGGCCTGATCCCAGTACGGGTTGACCTTCAGGGCCTGGCGAAAATACTCTTCTGCATTCAGCAGCTTACCAATATCGTTCGTGAACTCCCTGATAGCATCCGTGTAATAGGCTTTGAGTGCGTCTGCACCGCTGCCGGCATAAAGCACCCTGCGGAAATCCAATGCGGAATTAGCCTGTGGGCGATGGTAAGTCCCATTACCTTTAAGGAGATCCAATCCCAGTTCTGTCAACCGCAGTGACGCATGCGGAAAATACGCCAGGGGAGCAGCAGTACCGCCCAGTTGACCATCCTTAAGATAGAGATTGGTATTCAATTGAGCATTTAACGGCTGCGTCACGAAATAAGTATCGGCACAAGCCGCCTCCCCGATGGAAGCTCCTCCCGTAGTACAGGACACCAACTGGTTTGCTGCAACAGTACTCGCTGTAAAAGTCACTGCCAGAAGAAAAGTGAGAAAAAGCTGTGGCCCAGTCCATTTCATAGCCTTCTCCAAGAAAACTAGCGGCTAACGCCCATTGGTTGAAGTATCCCAGTTATATCCCCATGGGGGGTGGTACCACCGTTATTGCTTAACAGTCCGGTCGTCTCTATGCGATAAATTCCTGTTAGTTTTCGGTCGAACTTGAGTTTGTCCAATGACACGTCGAAGTTCTCGATCATCACGATGAGTTTCCTGTCTAGCAAAGGCTCAGGCTCTGCCCAATAAACCGGGAGGTTATCATCGAGATCCGGATCGTAGAGATACTGCTTGAGACTTGCAGCAGTAGAAAGTGCACTGGCTATCACTTTAAAATTAAAAGTCAACACCAGCGTCTTGTTCGAGTAGGCTACGTCTTTTGCAGGAATAATGGTGCTAGTTGTATCGTTATCCCGAACGCCAACGGACCTAGACTCGTCTATGTAGGCCGCTACCACATCCCCCTCGGAAAAAGTGATGTTCATGCCAATATTTTTATTCGCAAACCCGAGAAAGCTATCCGTGTAACCCGCACCGTTTGGTAGGTGCCGAGTCAACGTGAACAAGTAGTCTGCGCTGGTTTCGGTCTCATTTTCCAACAATGTCACATTGTGGGATTTGTGCTCACCCAATAAATAATCCACTGAAGGCAGCAAAGAAATCTGAAGTGATTCATTACCTTCAAAAACCTTGTCCGAAACAACACCCAATGTGATTGTTGCCACGTTACCGTTGATTGTGATCTTTCCCTGGTTGCTATCTGTGAAGTCTGCCCTTGCTAAAGCACTCCCACTAATTGCATAGCTGACTAGAAGATTACTGACGGGACGATCAAGAGAGAGGTGGACTTTATGCTGGCCACTTGCCTCATTCACTGCACTGGATTTAAAAGCAAATGAAACGGAAGGAAATTTTGCCGCTGTTTCCGCATCCCTCACATCCAATGTGCCATCCTGGTTCACGTCCATCAGCCTCAGTTCACGATCACTAAACTGCTGCGGAACAAGAAGTGCATCCCTGATCTGATTTTCGCTGATAGTCCAACTAGCTGTTGAATACAAACTCATAAGGATGACACTAATTAGTTCCCTCTTCTTGAATATCATGTCAACAATCCTCAGAAACATGCGTAGCAGTTAGGTGCTGCAAAATGAAAAGTGCCGGCTTCATACAATGCTTTCCATGGTGACCAGTACCGTTACCATAGTAGTCTCTTCTGTGGTCATTGAAACCAGTCGAGACATCAGCGACGCCCCTGTTCGAGCGTAGCCATCAAATTACTGAGACTCGTTAAACTTGCCAATCTATCGGTGTCAATGAGATACATGTTATTTCAATCATCAACAGTTTTGGATTCGAGTTCGGCCATTACGAAAGTGGTAACATCCGGAATAGAAATTTGCTTACCGTTCTGTGTAACGTCTTTCGTACAACTGGCAATGCCACGAGTAACAGTCACCTTGTATCGGGGGTATTGAAGGTTGTAAGGAACACCTCTACTGACTGTTGTCAGAGGAAAGCAAACGTACTCATGGGTTGTTAATTCTAGAACAGACGATCTCGATTTTGAGCTAGCTGATAACAACCGCGAGTATAGATTGCATTTGACGTAAGAAGACAACAATCCACGATTCTGGATTGTCATAGTATCGATTGGCGCCCGGCCCTGTAAGAAGGCCTCATGCCTGACCCGCATCCCCATGGGCCTCTCCCATTTTTGTTCTGGTATTTGTTATCCCGGCATATTGGAAAGCCAGTCTTGATTCTTCTACCACATCCTGCTTTAAAAAAAGAGTTTAGACATTATTATACGAAAATCAAAAAAAATATTTATTAATGAAAATCCACCCCGTCCAAAAAATGTGCCGCATCCACGGTCAAAACATTCGTATAGATCTCCGTACTGTCCACGGATCGATGCCCCAATAACTGACTCACCACCTTCAACGGCCGGCCATGTAATAAGAGGTGTACCGCAAAGGCGTGCCGAAAGGTGTGACAGCTGATCCGAAAATCCGCCCCCCCGACCCGCTCCACTAAGCTGTTGATGTGCCGGTTGACGGTTTGCCGTGCCATCGGAAAGATCCGCTCGCCCTTCCTAAATCGCCCCGCATAGAGATAGCTCTGAATCCGATCCTGCAGCAACAGATCCGCAATCGGCACATAGCGTTTGACCGATCGGGCCAACGCGGTCTTCTTCGGCCGCCCCGGCCGCTGTTTTAAGGTCGTCAGCACCACGCCATACCCGTACCCGTCCTCGATGAAGCTACTGGGCGTCAGGGCCAGGATCTCGGAGATCCGCGCACCGGTGGTCCACATCAGGTCCAGGATGAGGCGGTAGGTGGGGTGTTTTTCGGCATCCAATAGGCCTAATACCTCCGGTTTCAGGAGATAGACCGGCATCTGGGTCACGGTTTGCAGGATCAGGGGGCGTTTGGCGATGAGCCGGTCCCAGTCGATGTGCACGGACTGGATGGGAAAGACATCATTCACGGGATCCAAGGGGCGCAGCAACCCGCCCCGCCGAGGGGGCTGGGGGAGCGGAAATGGGGTGTCGCCGGGAGTCTTTTGCACCTTTATCCCTTAGAGTTTTGTAATATCCTAAGCCTGAGTATAAACCCTTCAGATCCCCCTGTGTAGCGTAACCACCGCGCTCGCCAGCCCCATTTGAAAGTAACAAAAGAGCTAATTTGGGTGCAAAACCGATTCAAATAGCACAATAACGCACTTCACTCATCGAGCGGTCAAAACGTGCTGTTCCTACCGCAATGGGCGCAAAAAGACACTGTTTTCACTCATCAATGAATCTATAAAAAGGCGCTAAACATCATTATTGCAACAGCCGAATTGGGTTAGGCTTCCGCAGGATCGTTTGTCTGAAGGCTGAGGGCGCGGACCCAACGGGTGCGCCCTACCTTTCTCTCGTGCACGGCGACATAGAGGCGTTTATTGCCGTTGAGCAGGATCAGGGCGTTATGAAAAAAAGGTGTCGCTAGGTGGGCCCAAATTATCCAGCGCCGCTCACCCCACGCCTTTTCCACCAGACCGAGACTGGGGGGCTCGTCGTAGCGAGGATATTGGCGACCGCGGTAGTGCCGGTAGATGGGGTGCCCGGCTTTGTCGTGCTGATGGAGATCTTTTATTTTGAGGGCGAGATCGCCAGTGGGGAAAGCTTCCCCATAGAGCATGATGGTGTAGGGTTCTCCAGCACGGGTTGGTGGATCGGTACAGGTGCCTGAGAGCTCCAGGCGTGTGTGGAAGACGATTGCGGGCTCCTCACCATCTACATAGCGCGGGGTACCGAGTACGTTCGAGTTGGGGTCGGCGCTGGTGCTGGCCTGGTAGGCATCGACGGGGATGGTGAGGAAGCTGTGTTCGAGTTCTTTTTTCTTTTTACCTGACTTTTTCACTGGCATGGTGGGCAAGCCTCATTTATCTCATGATCCAGGCGACCTTGAGGTCCGCCACTGAAGAAATCAGAACCCCTTAAACGAGATCACTCAGTCCCTGGCGGTTTTGAAATTTCGATAATTCCGCCACCCCTGATCGATCGGGCGCCAACTTTCGACCATAGTAGACTGGCATTCCCAAATGTAAACAAACTCGGCCAGATTGCGATGGTAAGCCTGGCAAGCTGCAGTCAAAGTCGAGTTCACAGTCAACGATTAATCAAGTAGCTGGTGAGGCCTGTCCGACCTGTAAGGTGGGTACACTCGTATTACGAACCCTCAAGAAGGGCAAAAGCGCCGGAAAGATGTTTTACGGTTGCATCAGTTTTCCTAAGTGTCAATACTTCAGTTGGACCAAGGAGTAACGGTATGGACTGGAATCCGGCCCTAGTGGGAAACACAATCGATCACATCGAACTGGATTGTTCACAATCCTCCCTCTCAAATTCCCGAAAAAAGGAAGACATTATCGATGGGTAAGATAAGACCATCGTAGGACGGACGTGGTGATCGGAGGCCTCTTGCTGGAGCATTGGCGCTTATCTAACAATTTTGCAAATGTTGCTTATAATCACCATGAGCCCGCACTTGTGATCGATGAATACTCGTCTGGGGTAGGAATTTGTAACAGAATTGCTAATGACCTGATTTCTAGCTGCCAGCCTCAGATTTCAGAACTCCCTGGTATACCAGTTGAAAAACTTATAGCTAACTCTGCGTTACTGTTTGAGCGTATTAAAAAGCATCCGGGTTTAAGTGAGATTGTCTATATAGCGGAGAGTGGATATGACCCACGAAGAATTCTTGCAGGCAAGAAACTTCATGTTTACTGATATACGCCGTGAGGTTGCTCTTGCTAATATATCTGAAACCAATGAGGGCAAGATCACCCTCAATAATTTAGGTATATCTCCAGGTGGCGGAAACTTTATGGCTGCCTTAGCTCTACTATCCTACACCGAGTTCGGAGGGAAACTGAAGTACGGGCACAAGAAGACGAATGGGTCTGATTACGCATCGAAAAACTTTAACGATTTTTTTGACCAACTCGGTACCGAATACTCTGATTTCCGTAATATCGGGCATAATGTATACGATATTTTCCGTTGTGGGCTGGCCCATGAATACTATATTAAAAAGAACTGTACGATCTCTATGAGTATCGAACCGGAAAACAAGCCTGGTATTGGACTTCTGGGAGACGGTAGTTACTATTTTTCGGTAGAGCCTTATTGTCGTGATCTTGAGCAGGCTTTTATTGATCTAGAGAAACACCTATATCAGTGAAGATGTGAATCAAATTAACGGATTTCTTATTGCCCTATCGTTGCCCATCTTTGTTTCAAATAGCTCAAATAACCCTGTTAAATCTTTTCACCATACATCAGAAATCATCTCTGGGTTACAAGTAGTTACCCATACTTCATGGGTCTGTGGTGTTTGCGGAATGCTATGCCTGATGTAGCCCCTCATGTAAGCCAACCTCATATGACCCTCTAATAAATGGTAAGGTCGATACAGCTCTAAACCATTGGGACGTTTTAATTCATGCTCGTTGTGGAGGATGATGATTAGTTTCGGCCATGTTCTATTTTTAGCAAAGAACTTAGCTAGCCATGTTGTTAGCCTGATAGGTTCTTTCTCTATCAACAGCTGATCGCCCCAATAGTCTTGAGTATCTAGCATGTTCGAACCAATCTTTTTAAGTATTTCTTGGTTAGACCATATTTCTTTCTTGAAGCTGAGCCCGTCTAAACCTAGCCACCAATAGTCATCTATTTGATTGAAATGGCGATAAATCCATTGTTCTAACACACATTCTGGGAAATTAGGGAGCGCTTTTCTCAACCGTGGAACGACCTCTGAAAATGGCTCGATTTCTAACGTCGGGAGCTCTTTGGGCTTCAGTTTTTCGAATTCTTCACGATTCATTTGTAGATTTGAGGATAAGCATCAGCCGATGCACATATAGCAGAGCTAGAAACGAGCGGTGCTTTTTGCGGTCGGCTGCAGTTACACCAGGTGGGTCATCAATCGCAGGATCAGTGACCCACCATCCGTGGTAGTTCCTAATTAGGGGTTAAATAGCGAATTACTGATCGTATCGTATCCAAATTGATCAAAGAGTGCTGCATAGAGACTGTTCTTGTTTTCAAAGCGATCTAATCGATTAGCGATATTTTTGTTTCCAAGCTCTAATTCTGTTTTCATGTACCCTCCCAGGTTCCAATAAACCCCCTTTGGATCGTTTGGTTTTCTGTCCTTAATCAGGTTCAAGGCATACTCTTTCTGTGTGAGATTCATTTTTCTAGCAAACATCCACCCAAATATTTCGGCATTGGTGGCAGGACTTACGTCATTATTCCATTCAAGGGATACGCCCTGTTTTTTGAGCTTCTCAAAATCTTGTTGGGTCACACCGGCACCAGCAAATAAACCGTAAGCAAAAAAATCACGAGCTTTTTTATCTTTATTTTCATAAAGATAGAATGCAGCCCTAGAGTACCAGTAGAGTGAAGGCGCTAGATTCTTTTTCTTCCAATTTACATTATTTAATGAAATTTCAGGACTTTTAATTTCAATTTGTGCAGCAAGTAAATGGTATCCAAAAGAGTACTTTTCTGCTTTTTCCCTATTCATTCGAATTTTTACTTCTTCAGGTCCAAGCCCCATGATGTTTGCTGCATAAATATGGGAAGGAACATTATTACTTCCGCTTGAACCTGTGTGGAAATAATTCCAGGCATCAGCTAAGCCACTAAATTCCCTATCTTCCGCAATAATCGCACCAGGGATTTTGATTTCTCTTGCGTGTGAAATATCGGGTGTAAGGGTTACCCAACTACCGATCCCAATCAGCAGGGTCGTCGCGATGGCCGCCAGGCCGCTTTGTAAGAAGGTTCTTCTGGTGGGTGTTCTGGTGTGATGAGGTGTCTGAACGGTATCCATGGTGTCCCTGCAAGCTTCGTCACTGATTGAGATTGTATATAGTCAGTAAGCACCGTTGAACAGTGCTCAGTTCCCTACCCTACTGAATTGCTTGGCGGCAAGTCAACGCCGATGAGCGTCATCAGTTTAGATCGTGTCTCTGTATCTGCACCCCTATGAGTCAGTAGTTCTTTTGTGTGGTCAATTGGGCATAGGTTCTTTTAAGTCGCGTGTTGACATATGAGCTACCCCTTTTATAATGGGCGCAATTGGGTGTACTCATTTGCGCCCCCTTTATTTGACAATTTTACATTGAGTTATGAAAGTAGCCCGTATTTATCAGCGAGTCTCAACTAAAGAGCAGGATCTGACTCGACAGGAATCTATTGTTGAAGATGCCAAGGCATCTGGTTTCTACATTGCGGGGGTCTATAAGGAGAAGGCATCGGGAGCCAGTGCAGACCGCCCAGAGTTGATTAGGATGATACAAGACCTGCAGCCTGGCGAGGTTGTCATTGCTGAAAAAATAGACCGCATTAGCCGTTTGCCGCTAGCTGATGCTGAAAAACTGATAGGTGCAATTAGGGCAAAAGGAGCGCGACTAGCGATACCTGGTGTAGTTGATCTCTCTGAACTTGTAGAGAATTCTTCAGGAGTGGCTAAGGTCGTTTTGGAAGCTGTGCAAGATATGCTGTTAAAGCTTTCATTACAAATAGCCCATGATGATTATGAAGATCGTAGAGAACGTCAGCGCCAGGGGATTGCGTTGGCAAAAAGCAAGGGTAAATTTAAAGGCAGATCACCTGATTTAGATATGCATAACCAGGTTATTGCTCTTAGATCTGCAGGTACGTCTATTTCAAAGACTGCGAAACTATCCAAATGTTCTGAAAGCCAGGTTAAGCGTATTTGGAAAAAGTATAAAATGAATCGTAATGAATCACATTAGCGGAGTATGTCTTAAATAACATGGACAATAAAACACTTAAAAATATTCTTGAGCGACATAAAGATTGGCTGAAGCATCAGGATAGTAAAGGTCCAGACCATCCTGATCGCGCTATACTCTATAATGCGGATCTCAGTGGTACGGTTCTCAGTGGTGCGAATCTCATTGGTGCGGATCTCATTGGTGCGGATCTCAAAGAAGCGAGGCTAATTGAAACGAATCTCAGTGGTGCGGATCTCCGTGGTGCTTCTTGCCACTGGTCGTCCTTTAGCAAAGCGGATCTCAGCGGTGCTGATCTCAGCGGTACTGATCTGCCGGAAACAAATTTTACCCAGGCGAATCTTAGCAATGCTAATTTACAAGGGGCTTATCTCGGTTACGTGAGTTTTATTGATGCTAATCTCAACGGCGCGGATCTGAGGGATGCTGATATCAAAAGTATGAGCTTGACATCTCGGCATGTAATGAATGACTTTGCATACCCAATTTCCGAAGAACAGCTAAGTGGCATTTCGTTTCAGGACGAAATAATTCAAGCCAAAATACGCCGGGAAAAACAGGGGAAAGAGCAGAAAGAAGAGTATTCAAATTTGATTATTAGGTTGGATGCCCCTGGAATTACGCCTTTTAATTTCTCTATGTTGTTGATATCCATAGAAGCTACGTACAACAATATATTTTATTTGCTGAACACAGAAGAAACCTCTTTAGAGGGTATTGAAAGGCATTTTCAGCCCTACTATCAAGGAATGGAAGCTGAAAACCAATTACAGATAGTAGCGATACGAGAAGGGAGTATCGAAGCCATTTTTGAGGGTCTTGGAAAAGGTGCAGCTCAGATTGTATCGGCGGTGGGTAATATTGCTATAAATCTTTTAAAAGAAATCAGGGAATTTCGTGAACAAAACCATCGCCATAAACATGAAATTCTAGATAAGGATCTTGAACGGAAGAAAACAGAAGCGGAGACTGAAGGGATTTATCTAACGAATGAGAAACAAAGACTCGATAATGAATTAGCAACGTTAGATATTGCTAGTGAAATAGGAGCGACAGCCAAAAGTCTTGTTTCTTTAACCCCCTCAGAAGCTGCAGTCGCTTCAATAGTTGCAGAAAAAGTAATACCTGGATTAGGCGACATACTAAATAATTCAAATAATCCAGTTGTTGTTGCTTACTCACCTGAACTCCAGAAGCATTGCATAGACCCGATGGCCAGAACATTTACCAAGCTCACTCAATATGATTATTCAATAGATATACAATATGTTGATTCTAAGGATGATACTAATACCGATGTAGATTAGGGGGATTGGATGCGCAAAATCTTAATTGTTTTACTTCTTACGTGTTACAGCACTGCGTCAGCAAAAACCCTTGATGTAATAGGCGGTGGTAATGTTTCGTGTGGGAAATGGATGGCCGCTGTAAATTCTGCAGACGAATACACACAACAAGCGCTCATCCAGTGGATTGCTGGATTTACTGTTTCATACAATTTATTTCGCTTGCGAAATGAACAGAATCTAATACAGCAGCCAGATTTAGAGACAATTAGGCTATGGATGACGACCTATTGTACCAAGAACCCAACCCATAACAACCTGCAATCTTCCCTCGCGCTCATAGATGAGCTGGGCGGTGTGCCTTCATACCATGAATGGGTAAGATAGTCCTGGTATTCTAATAATACTGTTTTTGATTTGCTCAAAAGCTCATGTAGTGAGCTTCCAGTTCATTATATTTATAGTCCTCAGTTCTCCGATTCAGTGTTGATATGAGGCGATTATGATCAGAATTTGGATTAACGAAACTACTCGTCGATATTACCGAGTACATTTACAGCCAGATCTCTTTGATGCGATGACACTTATTCGATGCTGGGGAAGTCTCGATACCCAGCATGGGCGTGTTCGTAATGATGTAATTCAAAGCTGGGCTCATGGGCTTAAATTAATTGAAGAAATTGACAAGCTAAGGCAAAGTCACGGCTATATTGGGGCGACGGGTTACCCCAGGTGGGGCATCGAGGACTGATGCTGTAACCCTCTTCGCTATTACGATTTGTTGATCTCGCTGAAAATAATACTGAAACCGCGTCATAGGGGTTTGTAAATTGGACTGTTCGTACATTATAGACTGGCTGATGATGCAAGATTGGGAAGCTTTAACCGGTATCTCAAGTGTTGTTATTGCGCTTTGCGTTCTAGTTTTCACTGTATGGGCAGGATGGCGTACCCACGTGCATAACAAGCTTTCAGTTAAGCCCCATTTATTTACATGGACATTGATGCGACCAGATGAACATTATTACAGAATACAGCTTGTCAATAATGGGTTGGGCCCTGCACTCATTAAGCGCTTTGTTGTCAGATTAGACAATAACGTTGTGAAGGGTAAAGCTACGGAACCCCTAAAGGCTGTTATCAAGGCATTATTTCTTGATACTGAATACAAAGTTCAAACAGCGATGCTTAATAGAGATTATTCACTGCCAGCTAATGAACAGAAGACTATCGTTGCTATAAAATTCTTTGAGCCTTGTAACATTACACCAGAGGAGTTCCAAGAACGATTGAGTAGATGTGAGTTGGACATTCAATATACAAGCTTCTATAACGATAAATTTACTTTCATACATAATCAAAATAACCCGTAGCATCTGGCCAGGTTTTTGTGGGAGCCTGCTTGGATTGGAAATGGGTTACACCAGGTGGTGTGTCGGCAGGTGTTTTTGTGACTCCTATCCTGGGTTACACCAAGTCCGGCATCGAGGACGGGATCTGTGACCCTTCCGAATCGCCCCTTCAGGGTCTGATTTGGCGATATTTCGAGAAATTTCAGTGTTCCTATGCGTAATCTGGTTTCATAACAGAGGCTTAGTCCGTTGGATTTGCTGTAGCGGCGCGTGAATGTGGGCGCTCAGCGAGTCTGGTACCGGTTTTAGAAGAAATCGGCGGCGTAACGGCTCACCGTACCGATTGTCACCGAGACGCCTTCCACATGAGCGCACAGATCATCGGTGGTGGGCTGTCGGTCTTCATGGAAATGGCCGATCTCATAATGAACCCTGATTAATTCTCGTCCGGTTGATTGCTTGTATACCGCCCCAATGGGGCGTATAATCTCCCTATTGGTCGGGAATTCTCCATGACCACACAGCGGGAGATATAATCCATGGAATTGACGAAGGATCAGCAGCAAACTATCGATTTAGCCTTATCTATTTTAGAAGGGCTTTACCAAAGAGAGTCGCTACAGGCGACCGATCCAGAACGAGTTAAGCAGTATTGTCGATTGAATCTGGCGCATCTTGAGCATGAGGTTTTTGCGGTCTTGCTGCTCGATCAAAAGCATCGGCTGATCAGCTTTGAGACTCTGTTTCGTGGCACCATCGATGGTGCAAGCGTGTATCCAAGGGAGGTTGCTAAAATTGTGCTCCAGGCGAATGCGGCAGCCGTGATCCTCTCACACAATCACCCCAGTGGGATCGCGGAACCCTCAAGAGCCGATCTAGCGATCACACAGCGCCTTATTGAAGTGCTTCGACTGTTAGAGGTTAGAGTGCTCGATCACATTATTGTTGGTGCTGATTACGCTTATAGTTTTGCTCAGCATGGCAAGTTATAAGTAATAAACGGGAGGGTTCGCCCTCCCAAGGTTACCGTTAATGAGTGAAGAAAGATCAATTTATAATGTCGGTCATGTTGCGCCAGAGAGCCTTGATGCGTTCAAGGGTCGACCCTGCACCCTGCCCTATAATCATCCAGATTATAAGCCTCCTGAGCCTTATGAGGTTACAGCACTCACAAAATTAGTCGGCTGGTCTCAGACTCGAACCGCTGATTTGGTTGGTGTGAAAAGCGATCCAAAAAAAGGATCGACAACCGTAAGAAAATGGAGGACAAAGAAGGGAAATCCAGAGTATCGGCAGATACCCTATGCAAATTGGCGCTTGATGCTCTTGTATGCAGGCGTGGTTACGTTAGATGATGGCTATATCTACCAAGTCAGCAAAGTCGCGGAGAGCAATAAATCTTAAGGTGAAGTGAGGATTGGCACATGGACACATTAAGAATATCAACACAATGGCGGCGAGAGAACGGCTACCAAGGCTGTGGTGGAGTTGTCGTGCTTTTTGATGGCGAGGTGCAGGGTTGGTGTAGCCAGCTCCGTGATCCTGATCACTGGCGGCCTGGCTGTATTGCCATTAATGAGGCCGGTCAGCATTGGGAAGCCATCGGCGGGAATGAGTTATTTGGTGCTCAAGACTGGCGAAGGCTTGAAGATAGACCGGAATACTGAGCTAATGAAAACCCCGTATGTTGCAAAACTGATAGGGCCCTCTGGCATAGTCCAGGTTTTGGAGTTTTGGGCTGCAGATGATGAACAGGCATGGCATATTGCCCATGAAAATGTAGATCCTTTGCGTGGCGGTTGGGTAGAAGTTAAGCCAATGCCAGATACGCAAGAATCGATGGATCTATTTATTGGGGATGAAACAAAGTAACAGAGTTTAATTGTGAGTCCCAAAGATTATGATGCGTATTAAGGCCGTGTGCAACATCAGATCGTAGACAGCAGTGAAGCCGGTGAATTAAAGCTGTCTGCAATCGATAAAGTAAGAGCACATCGCGGATACCAACTCATTATAGAGTCAGTAATAATCGCAAACCGCACCATAAATCAAAGGTAACTCTATGTATAAATATTTACTGATTGTTCTTCTTGTGTTATCTATAACGCCAGTGTATGCCGGTTTACTCTTTGATTTGAGTAAGGAGCCAGCGAGTAGGTATAGTAGTTAAAAAACTATATTCATCAATACACTAATCAAGTTCAGCGTCGGATTTAAAGTCTTTAAACCCTTTTGATTTGTCTCTATAAAGCCACAACCTTTTAATGGATGATTCGACGACCCATCTTGTCTTAAACACACCATCAAATGCTTTCTTTAGTTTGTTTTCAATGTAATCAGCGGCGTCCTTCGTTCGCGCAACAGCCAATGTCCGATGCCATATAGCTTCTGATTCCATGAGAGTCTTTTTCTGCCCAAATTTAGTTACTGTGGATATAGTTGGCTTTAGCATATAGACAATATTAGAATAATCTTCGTGCCAATCAGGGTTTGTAACGCTTCCTATGGGACCACAGTGTGTAATACTTTTAAATCTGACTAGTGAAAAGTCATCACCATCAGGATATACACCATATCCAGATGTACCAAATGAAATTAAAACATTATTTATTCTGGTATCACCACTATGTTGGTATCCCCCAAAACTCATTAAAATTAAACCATCTTGTTTCTTGTATAAATTATATTTTACTCCCGAGACTGTAGTATTAACATCGTCACTAATATCATAATAATAGTCCCAACCACCAGAGCTATAGTTTTTACCGGTTTTTTTGTAACTCATTGGTGAAGGACATAATTTCAGATCTGCATATTCCTTAGTAGAAGACTTTTGAATAGATCCAAGATACCCATCAATTCTATGGCGGATGTAGTACGGTGGTGTTTTCTTGAATGTGAATAGATAGCTGTAAGAAACAGATTCTTTCAGTAAATCTGTCGAAAAATTTCTCACTCTTTTCGTCTTTACTTCAGAAGCAGAAACCATACTTGAGAAAAGCATAGCAAATACAATAAGAACAATAATAGTAATCAATTTTTTGTTATTCGGCACTCTACATTCCCAGAAAAGCTAGACCTTAAAAAATTTAGATAATCATTTTTCAACTTATCATTATTGTTAAGCCCGAAAGGTAAGTTTGTATGTTTAACTCTTCTGCCATTAACGTAACAAGAAACCCATCTACTATATTCGCTGTTAGTATGGGTTAGATCCAGAAGTTGAGCAGTTGAATTATCAAGTAAACCACTTATAGGTAGGCTGTTGTTTTTTTGAAATAATTTAATCGCACTAATAGTATTGCTATCATATCTACCTGTTGGTGTTATACTTACACCAAGCCTTTCAGATAACCTCTCTTGAGCGATACGAAGTGTTACATTATAAATTTCAGTAGTGTTAATCTCTACAGCATGGGAAAGGGATGACATCGTTAATAATAATGCGTAATGCAAGATTCTATTTCTATAAAATATCTTTTGCATGTATCTCTGTTACCGCTAAGTGTTGTTTTCCAGATTGCCAGCACTCAGGCTGCACGACCATCTATCCATTATAATAGAGAACAATTCCACTTTATTTAAGTGTTTATATATTATCTTAATAGCCGCGTATAGGCAACTTTTCTTAAACTTCCGATATCAACGTTCAAAAGAGCGTATACAAGAGGCCGACTACAAATTGGGATTGGAAGTAAGTATCCCCCGGCAAAGCCGGGGGCTTTATTTGTGAACCGCTAGAAGCGG
>JAHRHW010000320.1 GCA_019100305.1 Candidatus Thiodiazotropha taylori
TTTAAGGTGGGGCATGGCCCCACCAAATACGCTTTGATTGAACACAAGGAAATCCTGAACACGACATACTTAGTCACCGGGATGACCATGATGTCTTTTTCAGCCCAGACACCCGCTAAACCATTTGCGTTAATTTGCGTTCATTAGCGGACCAATCATTCTTAATCAATTCACGAACATTTGCGGCTAATCAAGGTTACTCACACTTCAGCAGAACCGACATCTCTCGATTTTCCAGTTTACTGGCAAAATCGCAGGCATCCACAATCTGCTTATCCATTTTAAGATAGTCCGGTGCGGCCATCGTCTGTTTTACATCAGCCCCATACTCGAGTAACTGCTTAACCAGATCCTGATTACCGGTATTGATGGCGTACATGAGCGCTGTCAGATCCTCATCACTCACCCGGTAGTTGACGTCCACGCCATTATCCAGCAACAGCTTGACTGCCTCACTCTTCTCTTCACTGACCGCCTCCTGAAGTAGGGTCCTGCTGAACATGGTCGTCACATTCAGATCCAACCCCTGTTGGATCGCCTTTTTCAACTGGGCATCCCGATCCACAACACCGGGCTCATAGAGCACCAGCTGAAGCAACTCACCCTTCTCGACAGCCCCCTTATAGGCTTCACAACCGGACTCGGAACCATAGTCGCAGGCAAGTTTGGTGTATTTATAGGCCTCAACGATATCCTTTGTATCAATACCGAATTTCACCTCCCCTTCAAAATAGGCAGAGGCCATAACCAGACAGAGCTCACCACTCTTCTCATCCACACAGTAGCTTTTCAACTTCTCCCCAGCCTCTTTGTACTGCAGCTGTGAGACAAGTGCAGTGACCTCCCTTTGCCAACCAAAAGGCGTCCCTTCCGCCAACGCCAAGGGAGACAGAACAAGCAACGCCAAGAGCGGTAAAAAAACCTGTCGCACAATTTTTCCATTCAAGATGTAAGCCTGTTGCATTTCGATTACCTAACCATCTGAGTTGAGTTAAAAAGGAACCCGATCGGGCCACCCATATCATCGGTGCTGTCATGCATTTCGCCACCCCAATCGATCCACTCCACCAAAGAACCGTCATACAGTTGCGCATTTGGGTTTTCCAATATTTGGTGCAATACAAACCAACCCAATGCCGCCCAGACACCGGTATCGCTGAATGTGGCCAGCGTCCCTGTGGTCTGTATGTCATAACGTTGGAACTCCTGCCGGATGATCTCCACAGAGAGAAACCGCCCGGTTGTCTCATCCAGAAGTCGTTCAGGCGGTATCCCCACACCATCGTAAATCGTGCCCCCTTCAGGCACCAGAGGATCCCGCCGATAGCCATCAAAATAGAGCCTGGGGCGGAAATCGATGACCGGCCTGTTGTTGTCCAGCAGATCCTCCACCCGATTACCATCGGCCAGCAGAGCGGGCTGTAATTCTATGTCGCACTGTGTCGGTTCAATGGTTGAGAGACCCTGTTGCAGATCCTCTGAAGAGAGTGACTCGATCCCTCCATCGAGAAGCGCCACCCGCTGAAACCCTGCCATCATCAGACTCCAGACAACCCGTGATGCCTCGGCGATCTGCCTGGGCTGTTTGGCGGAACCGATAACCACCACGGACTCCCGGCCCGCCAATCCAAGTCTACCCAGCAGAGCAGCCAGTTCAGGCTCATCAGGGAGGTAACCGGGCAGACCATAACGATCAACCTGCCAATCGAGTTCATTGAATCCTGCCCATCTGGCTTGCGGCCAATGCCCCGCCATGAAATCGGATCGCGGCCTGACATCGAGAACAACAACCTGATCCCTGTTATCGGATAGCCAGGCACCATCCACCAGTACAGGTATGGGCGCTGACAAAAGAGCCAATGGCCAGAAACATCCCAGCAGCGCCAGGATGCGTAGCAGGTAATCCATCAGGAGCGGATCACACAATCATTCAGTTTGGAGGCCAGATTGCCAAACCACTGAAAGTAACCACCAGTGGTCTTCGGCATCTGATGACCAGCGGGATCCAGTACAACCCGGTTCAGCCCAGCCTGATCCAGTACCGACATGAGGTGCTGGTCGAATGGCTCTGCCGCCACCACACACTTTGCCCCTCTGGCCTTGGCTTTATCGACGATATCCTGAGCCGTTCCTCCGGCAGGGACCGTATGCAGCTTATAGCGCTGTTCAAGGTATTGAAACTCATCCTGCAAAACCACGAACGGCTGACTGCTGGCTTCATGCAGCAGTTTGTTAACCCGAATGTCCAACTCCCATAGGGCCTGGATAATCTGATCCGAGTTACCTTGATAGGCCCAGTGATTGCGTTGATCCAATCCCTGATAAACCATAGTGATCGCTTCCAGGGCAGCCATGGCGTTCAATGGATCGAGCCAATACATGGTATCGATCAAGCCTTCAGGCCGAATCGTCTGCACCATGCCATAGCCTTTACCCAATGACTCCATGTGCGGATCTTCATCCTCACTAGGGCCTTTCCAGTCTGCCGGAGTCCGTTTCGCCAGCTGATGCACACCAGCCGCATCGATCAGTGAAACAGCAGCCTGACCGGACGCTTCCAGCTGCTTGGCAAGCACAGGCTCGAGTGTCGCACCACTCCAGAAGAGCACGGTAAGACCGGTGGGGATACTCCAATCCCCACCCTGGTCCCGCTCCACCAACACAACCTCCACCGGACTGCCCCAGGCCAAGGCAGATGCCAGTGTGAACATGGGGGGTTGGGTAATCCCCACGCGAAGACTCTTTTGCGATGTCGATTCGCCGTCCATGTCGGCGGCGAACAGTGGCATCATTGCGCCCAGGCAGAGCGCAATGACTGAGACAAAGAATTTAGCCATACCGCCTTCTCCCATCCTTGCCTATTCGGCACTCGCTGACTGATCGTTTTTAGCCAATTGACCTTTCACTTTGCTCAATAGCGCTTGATAGGGGCCCAACTCAGCCAGGGTGAGATGGCGCACCCCACTGTGAGAATTGAAAGTCACTACGATCTTATGGCCCTTCTCCATCTCTTGGAGAATTTTCTCGGCGATATCCGGGGAGATCATCAGGTTGTTGCCCTTCGGTGCGGTGATCTTGTGACGGCTCTGTTTATCGATACCGATGGTAACCGTTGTTCCGGCTTTGAAACCCTGATAGGTGGCAACCACAAATCCAACCGAATCCGGCGTCCAGGCTGGGCCTACCTGGATAAAATTCTTCGCTTGCCACTCACCGAACTGTTCGATATGAAACATACGGCAGTAGACCTTGCTCTGCTCCATCTCATCGCAAGTCGCCTTCCAGGTTCCCGCCCGCTCTTCGAACAGATGATCCCGTTTCATAGGCATCGGCATCGGCTGCGCCTGTATTCCATTTTCATCGGCTGCTTTTGCCAACGCCGGTCCGACACTGAATCCAATCATCGAGAGTAACAGAGTCGTTACAACAAGCTTGTTCATCAATCCGCCTCCGAATCGTTACGTGCACCACGCAGCACCCAGTTACTCACCAATTGTAACTGCTCCTGGCTCAACTTGGTGTAACGGCGCATCTCCTTCAGGTTGTTGCGCCAATCAAACATGATCCACTTATCCCTCGGGTAGGTTTTATGGCACAAGTTACAGTCCAATTCATAAAGATCGGTCACATACTCCCAGTAGCGCTCCTCATTCGGTCCTAGCGCCGTACGGGAAATCCATCCAGTGAGTTTGATCCGGTTCCAGGTCAACTCATACTCAGGCTCCAGCTTGCTTTCGATCTTCTCGATCCGGTCCATGCCATCAAAACTCATCTTCGCCAGTGTGACAGCCCGATTGAAGTCGATGAAGATCTGGCTACCCTCTTCCCTGTCCCAACCTTCACTTGATACCTGAACCCAATCCCCCTCCTGTTTGACAACCGCCACTGGCGTACCGCCATATAACGTTGCCAGAGGATCATCACCACCTGGTGTTGCGGTCAGTGCCACTTCATGGGGTAATACCACCGCCCGATTACCCAGTTGAGCACTCTGTGCCTCAGCCAGATATTCGGCTTCCATCTCCGCATAGAGCTTCGCCATGTTGGGCAGTTTGTGGGCAATACCTTTATGACAGTTGATACAGGTCTGCTCACCGCTCAGCAGCTTTTTGTGCATCTTTTGCGCCATTGAAGTCTGCTTTTCCGTCAACATGGTTTCATTGGTATGGCAGTTGCGGCACTCACGGGAGTCACTCTGCTCCATGGTCGACCAGACGTTCTGCGCCAGTTGAAGACGGTAGACTTCAAACTTCTCCGGCGTATCGATGGTACCCAGAGCCCAATGGTAGAGCTCTTTCGTCGCCTGGATTTTACGCACCAGCTTTGCACCCCAGGGTCTCGGCACATGACAGTCTGAACAGATTGCCGGAACCCCGGAAGGATTATGTGCATGAGCCGATTGCTCATACTCTCCCTGCACAACATTCATTTCGTGGCAGGAAGTACAGAATTGATAACTATTTGTATACTCCATAAAGGTGTTGAAACCACCCCAAAGAATAATGCCGGCAAAGATACCGACACCCAGCGTCAACCAACTGAAAGCTCTCTTCATCATCACATTCCTACCAATTAGTTCCGCCAATCATCACGAGAATTGTCATTCACATTGTCATCAAGGCCTCTGGTCGAGCAATGACAGAGTGCTGTAAAGCAAGCAGCCTCCGTGACCAACATCGACGTCGATGATGATCCTGGTGCTCAAATCGAGGGGGAAGGAAAAAGTGGAGCCAGTCCAGAGGACTGGCTCCATCCATTCAGGTGGTAATCACCTGTTTACTGCGCGCCCTTACTTCTTCTGGGCAGCAATCGCTTTCAGCGCTTTCTTCATGAACTGCTGGTGCTCGAAGCTATCCATAACGCCAGGTTCGGATACCTTCTGCCAGAAGTCAGGATTGAAACGCTCTTCGTGACAACCGAGGCAGACACCGGTCTTCTCGATGGCGTCACGCTTCTCGTCAGGTAGCGGTCCAGTCAGCGGCCAGTGAGATCCGACGGAACTCAACTGTTCGCCATCCTCAGTAACAATCGCAGACCAGTCGTAGGTCAGACCGGGGATACCGGGGATCTGAACCTGGGTCCTCTGAGGAATGATCTTGCCTGTGGCAGAGTCCTTCAGATCCAGCACGAAGTCCTTGTCGGCGCCCAACAGGAAGCGACCCCCTTCAACACCGTAACCCAATGCCTTTGGATTGTCGTGACAGGACTCACAGCTACGGGCACTACGGCCAGCGGTGTGAGGCTGTACGGCGGCGGTATCGATACCGGGTCCTTCAGGAGTTTCCCAGATCTTGTTGTTGACCAGGGTCTTGCCATCTTTGTCGATTACCGTGGTGGTGACCTGACAACCCGGC
>JAHRHW010000321.1 GCA_019100305.1 Candidatus Thiodiazotropha taylori
CCTCTTCCAGCTGGTAACCCACCCGCTGCAGATTACTGCGCGGCAGCTTCATCGGATTGGCATAACCGTCCCGGGTCAACTCGAGCAGTGTGCCGGCAAAACCGCCACTGATGAAAGCGCCGACCTCGTCTCCCAGCTGATCCCGGATCGGTCTTTCAATCGCCTGCTCGATATCCCGCTGCATCAGGTTCATCGCCAGCTGCAATTGAGACATGCGCTTGCTGTATTGGCTGGTCTGGTTTTCGGAATCCAGAACCACCTTGAGGCCCGAGTAGGCGAATGTCGCCATAATGGCGAAAACGGTGATCGCGATCAGCAGTTCAAGCAGGGTGAATCCAGCGGCATAGGGTGTGTTTCGCTGCTGACGGTCGCTCAGATTATGTGCTAAAGGTTTCATTTGATCGGTTGCGAAAGAAAGCTCACCAGCCGAGTGACACTGCTCTCATCATCCTTGTTGCGAAATACCCGGATCTCCACCTGTCTGACACGGTCATCCGGTGTCTTGCTGATTTCTCTTTGCCAGTGCCATTCCTGCAGTCCCATCTCCTCTTTACCTTTTTTCGAGCCGGTCGCGGGCCATTGGTTGGTGATCTGCAGCTCTGTCATCTGGTTCATGGCGACCCAGTGGGCCAAGGTCTTATCACGCAAATAGGCGACATTGACCGATTGGTTGGATGCCACCGAGATGATCGAGGTCAGTGCTATCGCCAGAATTGCCAGTGCAATCAGAATCTCCAGCAGAGTAAAGCCCTTGTTGCGGCTATAGGCTGATGTCCTGGTGGAGGAGAGGGCGCAGGTGTGTGGTTCAGTAGGGTGAGACATGTTCCAGGGAGAGCTCGCCAAGTTCATTGCCTGTCAACCGGTAGTAACTTTCAACCTGCTCAGAGCTGACTTTCAGCTCGAATGTGGTCATCTCGCCACTGTTAAGGAGAATGATCTCTGGCGTTCGCTTCTCTTCGTCATCCCCTTCGGGCAGTGCGGTGGCAACACTGATTTCAACCCCTGGGGGCAGTTGACGCTCGCGAAACAGATTATCGGATACCACTTCCCACTCCCCCTCGTTGAGTCTGAGGAAGCCATAACTCTCTTCGGTGATATCCACACCGATCAACATGGATCTGAGCAACGCCTCTTCGCTGGCCAGCTCAAGCAGGCTGTTGAGTCGCTGGGCTTCGTCCCTGAGTTGGTCACCCGGGGCATTGCGGCCGAATGAGATGGCCACGTAGTTGATCAGGATACCGATGATGACCACCACCACCATCACCTCGATCAGGGTGAAGCCCATGCCCAATCCTTTGGCACTTCGCATTGGCCAACTGCTCGTAGGCTTACTGTTGATCGTTCCGGGCGGTATCAATCCAGATTCCAGTTACCGATGTCATCGTCTGTCGATTGCATGTCCAGGCCGGAGGTATAGATATCGACCGTACCATGGGTGCCGGGACTCAGGTAGAGATAACCATTGCCCCAGGGGTCGCTGGGTAATCGATCGAGATAGCCGCCTTCCTTCCAGTTTCTGGGTTCCGGAGAGTCGGTGGGTTTGCTCACCAGAGCCTCGAGCCCCTGATCGGTGGTCGGGTAGATCATGTTATCCAGACGGTAGAGATTCAGGGCGGCTTCCAGCGCCCGTATATCGCTTTTGGCTTTGGTGATGCGGGCCTGCTCAGGTCGATCCATGATTTTTGGCACGACGATCGCCGCAAGGATACTCAGTATGACGACAACCACCATGACTTCAATTAGTGTGAAGCCTCTGATTTTCTTTGATTTATTGATTTCAGCCTGGTGGTGGCATGTGGCTGCTTCAGGGGCAGGTAGCGAGGAGACTGCATTGATGGTCATAAGATAAACCCGTGTCAATTATCCGTGTTGATATGTCGTAAAAGTGGGCCATTATCCTGGGATTATGTGTTGGAATCCAGATTCCCGTTAAAAATCACGCTGACAGGGTGAATCGTTTCACTATCTTTGTGTACTATAGTGGCGCTTGCCGCAGAATCAGCATCATTTTGGCGATCGTATCCAAACCATAATCAAGCGCCGGATCTGCTTCAATCGGCAGTATAGACGACAGCCTCATGAGTTCAGTTTCTGCAAGACCCTATACTGAATAGTAATTGGGAAATCGGTAGTCGGCTTAAATCGAACATTGTTCGTTGTGATCTGCCAAAAACGATGACCGCTGCATTTGGGATAGTCCAACTCAAACGCCAAATACTATTGCTCACCTCAATAAGGGGTATACAGGGTCTCAGTGATTATCGGGATAATAAAACCTACAGTTGTAAGTCTCTGTCAGGGAGTAAAAGTTCATTGAGTAACGACACAACTAAGCACCCTTGAGGATGACTGATTGACTATTGGAATAATCGGCTATGGATTTTCGGCGACACTGTTTCTGATATTCAGTGTGCTTCTACTGACCAGTTGGCGTGGGCGTATCGAAGGGACCTATCTGCTGATTGCCTCAACCACATCCGCTTGTTGGGCACTGACCGCGATCGCTTTTCAGGTTCAGGAGTCGGCGCTTACTGCCAATACGTATCAACTGTTTGAAATTGCAAAAAATATTGCCTGGTTTGCCTTTCTTTTGAGACTCTTGTCTATTCTCAAATCAGCGGCAGGTGGTGATGATGGCCTGCTCAGATACGCCCCAGTCACGATCTTTTCCGTCTCCGCTCTACTGCTGGGCGTTGAGCTATCCGCCCAGTTTTTCCCTGGGGTGCGAAACTGGGGCGGTACTGCGAGCTTTCAGCTGGTCGGGCATCTGGGGTTTGCCATTGCCGGCCTGGTACTGATCGAGCAACTCTACCGCAGTACCCGGCCGGATATGCGCTGGGCGGTCAAGTATCTCTATTTCGGCATGGGTATACTGTTTGTCTACGATCTTTTTCTCTATGCCGACGCATTGATGTTCAAGCAGGTGGATTCCGCCCTATGGCAGGCCAGAGGCTTTACCAGCTCGCTGGTTGCCCCCTTTGTGGCGATTGCCGCAACCCGTAATCCCAGCTGGTCCGTGCGGGTTTTTGTCTCCAGGCAGGTGGTGTTTCATGCGACGACCATGCTGGCCGCCGGCAGCTATCTGGTGCTGATGGCGGCGGTTGGTTACTACATCCGCTATTACGGTGGAACCTGGGGTAAAGCGACACAAATTGCGTTCGTTTTCACCGGGGTCTGCTTTCTGGCCGTGGTGCTCTTTTCCGGATCACTGAGAGCCAAGCTTAAAGTTTTCGTCAACAAACACTTTTTTAGTTACAAGTACGATTGGCGTGACGAGTGGTTGAGAGTGGTTCAAATCCTCGCGGAGGGGCCCGGTGGCGGTCAGATACTGCCCAGGGTCGTGCAGGCAATATCCGATTCCGTGGAGTCCCGCGGCGGTTATCTCTGGACCTTGGGTGAAGATGGACGATACCACTGTACCAGTCGTTGGCAGGTGGACGATATTTCACTGGATCTGCAGGCGGAGAGCGAATTAATCGCCTATTTTCAGCGTAGCGACTGGATCATTGATATCGACGAACTGAACAGATACCCGGAGCGATATGACAATCTGGCCCTTGATCACCGAGTGACGGATATCCAGGATGCCTGGTTAATAGTACCTATAAAACATCATGAAGCCCTGATAGGATTTGCTCTGCTCATCCGTTCCCATTCACTACCCTCGATCAACTGGGAGGATCGGGATCTGATCAAAGCTGCGGCGAAACAGGCAGGTGGCTATCTGGCACTGCTGCAGGCCTCTGAGGCATTGAACCGGGCCAATCAATTTGAGGCCTTCAACCGGTTGTCAGCGTTTGTCGTACACGATTTAAAAAACCTGATCGCACAACTCGAGCTGGTCGTGAAAAATGCTGAACGACACAAGAACAATCCGGCGTTCATGGACGATGCGGTCAGAACCATTGGCAATGCAGTCAACAAAATGGGCAAGCTGTTGGCACAATTGCGGCAGGGTAGATTTGAGTCGACTGAAACAAAACAATTCTATATTGAGGAGTCAGTGGCTCAGGCGGTCAATGAACTGTTTGCCTATCAGCCAAAACCTCAGTTGAAGATCAAAGACAATTATTTAGAGATTGTTGCAGATAAAGATCGTTTCACTGCGATTATGATTCATATGATTAAAAATGCTCAGGAAGCGACCGATAAAGACGGTGAAGTGATGATATGCGTCGAGAAGATCGATCAGAATGCGGTCATTACCATTCAGGACAACGGTTCAGGGATGGAGGATAAGTTCATTAAAGAGCGATTGTTTCGGCCCTTTCAGACAACCAAGGGAAATGCTGGAATGGGAATTGGCGTCTATGAAACCCGGGAGTACGTTAACTCGCTGAACGGCAGCCTGACAGTGAATAGCCAGCTTGGTGAGGGCACTTGTTTCACCATATCCATTCCAATTATTGAATCAGGGACTGCAACAGACCGGCAGTCAGATGCTACTGTAGAGGCGTAATTGCGTGAGTAAAGCCAATAATCAATTAAAACCGCTGATCATTGTTGAAGACGACCCAGGACTGCAGAGTCAGTTGAAATGGAGCTTTGACGGCTATGATGTACAGATTGCCGGGGATCGGGCTAGTGCAATCAACCTGTTGAGAAAGACGACTGCGCCGGTTGTAACCCTGGATCTCGGCTTACCGCCGGACCCTACCAATGTCAGTGAGGGCTTCGCCACCCTGCAGGAAATTCTCAGTCTGATGCCTCAGACAAAGATCATTGTGGTGACTGGAAATGACCACCGGGAGAATGCGCTGAAGGCGATCGATCTCGGTGCTTACGATTTCTACCAGAAGCCGATCGATCCCGATGTGCTCAAGGTAATCATCGAGCGTGCCTATCACGTCCATGAGCTTGAGGAGGAGAACCGGGGACTCAACAAGATGCAGCGCAACTCACCCTTGGATGGTGTGGTGGCGAACAGTCCTGAGATGATCGAGCTCTGCCGGGTCATAGAGAAAGTCAGCCCGACCAACATTACAGTGCTGCTGCTGGGGGAGAGTGGCACTGGTAAAGAGGTTCTGGCAAGAGCGATTCACGGTCTGAGTGATCGGGGGGATCAGAAGTTCGCTGCCATCAACTGTGCTTCGATTCCGGAAAACCTGCTGGAAAGTGAACTCTATGGTTATGAGAAGGGCGCCTTCACCGGGGCCTCCAAACGCACCATCGGTAAGATAGAATCCGCCAATGGCGGGACACTGTTTCTGGATGAGATCGGAGATATGCCGATCGGTCTGCAGGCGAAAATGCTGCGCTTTCTGCAGGAAAGGGTGATTGAAAGGCTGGGCGGTCATGAAGAGATACCGGTGGATGTCAGAGTGGTCTGTGCCACCAATCAGAACCTTG
>JAHRHW010000322.1 GCA_019100305.1 Candidatus Thiodiazotropha taylori
CAAATGGCTGAAGGAGCAGGATCTCTGCATGGTGACCCTGTGGAATGGCACACCAATCATCGTCGAGCCACCGAAGTTTGTGGTACTGAGCGTTTCAGACACCGACCCGGGGCTGAAAGGTGATACCTCTGGCAGTGGCGGTAAGCCGGCCACCCTGGAGACGGGTGCTGTGGTTCGTGTGCCGCTGTTCGTGCAGATTGGCGAGTCGATCAAGGTGGATACCCGCACCGGCGAGTATGTCTCCCGGGCCAAGGACGAGTAGTTCGATCTGATTTTCCTGCCATGAGTCAACTGGATCAATGGCGGCCCTCAGCCACGCTTGGCATGATGCGCTGCCGGGCAAGCGTGCTGCGGGAGATCCGAGAGTTTTTCTGGCGGGCCGGGGTGCTCGAGGTCGAGACCCCGGTCTGTTCCCGTTTCGCCACCACCGATCCGGCCATCGACAGTTTCAAGACCCGCTACACTGGCCCGCAAGCCGCGCAAGGTCTTCCTCTCTACCTGCAAACCTCTCCAGAGTTTCCGATGAAGCGTCTGCTGTGTGCCGACAGTGGGCCGATCTATCAGATCTGCAAAGTCTTCCGGGAAGGGGAGTTAGGCGATCGACACAATCCCGAGTTCACTCTGCTGGAGTGGTATCGGCCCGGATTTGACCACCACAAACTGATGCAGGAGGTGGCTGAGTTGGTCAACCTGCTCAGTGATGTTGTCCTCCCTGTGGAGCGCTTGAGTTATGCAGAGGCCTTTCAGCAAAGCCTGAAGGTGGATCCTCACAACGTCACCATTGAACAGTTGAGAACAGCGGCCCTCGATCATCGTCTGCCCGGTGTCGAGGATCTGGTACTGGACCGGGATGGTTGGCTCAATCTGTTGCTGAGCCATCTGATCGAACCTGGCCTGGGTCAGCAGAAGATGACCTTTCTGTATGACTATCCGGCCAGTCAGGCGGCATTGGCAAGAGTCAGTGGCGATTCACCCGCAGTGGCGGAACGCTTTGAGCTCTATATCTCGGGGATTGAGATAGCCAATGGTTTTCACGAGTTGGATGATCCTGCAGAGCAGCAGCGTCGCTTCGAAAAGGATAATAACCAGCGCCTTGAAGCGGGGCGGCCAACTGTTCCCATGGATGAGTGGTTGTTGCAGGCGCTTAAGCAAGGTCTGCCTTCCTGTGCCGGGGTGGCACTGGGTGTCGATCGATTGATGATGGTGTTGACGGGAAGTGACAACATCCGGGATGTGATCAGTTTCGATCTTGACCGGGCCTGAGTGCTATTCGCCAGACTTTGGACCGGGTGACGGGTTGCTCCAGTTTCAGCCGCCGGGTAAATAAAGAAGCCGATTGATTTCCAGTATGGTGCGCCTTTTTATTGGTTGCAGAGTGAACGCGACTCAATGAAACGGATGGGCTGCCGTTTAATATCCTGGTCGCTATATCCCATACCGGATTGCCAGTTTTGTTTGCGCAATCTGGACTTGTGCAACTTCTGATTTCATTCACTTTTCTATACATTTCAGTGAATGGCGGATTGATCGGTTCATCAGAGGCTCTGCGTTTCTTAATTCATAACAGGTACTGTGCAAGGTAATGCAATGGCTTCTGAAAACGACATCCGTAAGTTGAATGCTGAACGTATTGAGCTTCTGATCGATTGCAGTATCCAGGCCTATAACGCCCTGTCGGAAACTCAGATCGCTCGGTGTGCAGTGGACAAGGTAACCGCTCCTGCGGGCTTCGAGCTGATCGACTCCTGGAGTGGCGTGGATTCTCTGTTCGGGCGGGAGAAGACCGTTGAAACCTATGGCGTGGTGTTTCGTACCCGATCCGCCCCTTGGCGATATGTCTTTGCCTTCCGCGGTACCGACAGTGCACTCGACATGCTCGATGACTGTGGAGTGGAGCCGCAAGCTTTTGTTCCCTTTGAGTCGCATGCTGCGGTGCCCGATCAGGTCCGGGTCGAGTCGGGTTTCAACGATATCTACAGAAGCGGGAATGGATCTGTGGCTCCTATGCAGACTCAGCTGTTTGCCTTGATCGATCAATATCAGCACTCATCCCAACAGCCCAGTGAGATCTATATCACTGGGCACAGTCTGGGTGGCGCACTCTGTCAGCTGTTTACTCTCGATCTGGCTCTCTCCAGACCTGATATCAGTGCTGAGAATATCAACTTTGCATCGCCCCGAGTGGGCAACAAGGCGTTTGTCGAGTTTTATGTTGCACAGTCTCACCATCCAACCCTGCGCGTGGTGAATGTGCATGATGCCGTTCCCCATATGCCGCCGACCGAGTTGGGTTTCAGACACCATCCTTCAGCTTATCTGATCGCCTTTCACGCCACGGACATGCTCGGCAAATTGGATCTCAAGGTTGCCCATTCAAGCGATAACTACCAAGCGGTGATCCGCTGTGCTGACCGCAGCGGTGTCGGGGGTTGCAACAACAAGCAGTTACAGGTTACCGAGAATATCACGATCTGTTCTGAGCTGCCGGCAATGGAGGGTCACTGAATAAAGCAGACTCGATCTGATCTCCCATGCGATAGGCTGGGTGAATCAGACCCACTTCGTATCACGGCCGATAGAAGAACACGGTAAGGCGGGACACTCTCAGTCATTAAGACATACACCATGATCCTGCATCGGGATGGGAGTGGCGAAAAATAGTCAAATCCTTCCTAAACTATCCGGAGCTATGGCCGCAATGCTGACATGGCCTGAGGCTAGGAGCCCCCGACAAAGGGAGTTTCACCACCGCCATTTTTGTAATCCAAAGGAGATAGATATGGCGATAATGAAAGATCTGTTGGAAACCGCGGAAGAGGTTGCGGTCAAGTTGCATAAACAGCCGGAAAGTTACGATCCGGCAACGCTCAAAACGCTGGATGAAATGAGTCCGGCAATTACCTGCGGGTCTGTCCTGCTGTGCAGCGGAACAGCGGCTGAGAGCCGTTTGATTGAAGAGGTGGACCATACCGATTTCAGCCATTCGGCAATGATTGTCCGTTTTCATGACGATCCCCAGCTCTATCTGTGGACTGCCGATACGGTGGATAAGATGGACGATCAGATCGACAAGGAGTCGGACCCGGATCATCCGGGGACCCATCTGCTGGTGCTCAGAGACTACCTGGCCAATCTGGATAAATACTATCCATCACCGGACGGTTCGAAATACCGTTTTGCCTTTGCCGGGCTGCAGGGTGTGGAGATCGATGAAAAACAACTCTGGTCAGTGATGTACGAATATGACGGTACCCCGTTTCCACCGACCAAACAGGAGTTCCTCCACTGGATAGAGGGGCAGGTGGATATCGATAGCGGTATGTTTAACTCATTTTGTGCCCAGATGGTGGCCAATACCTATCAGAAAATGGGTTGGCTGAAAACCGACCACCCACCCAACCACTACAATCCCGGTTCATTTGCCAAGACCGAGTCAATCAACCGGGAACTGACTGGAAAGGTAACTCTTGAAAAACCCTATTATTTTAAACTCTGACAGATGATTGGAGAGAACGGTTTGTTACTCGATCAATCGGTTGATGCAGAGTTAGGCAATGTTTCAGTGCCTCTCTGACTGGGCGCTTGATGAGTGACTCGTTACCTATCCAAGGAAGTGCTTTTCAACTAAGATGCGATCAAGCGAGGGATGCGCTTTGTTGTTAAGTTGCGTTTTATTTACTCAAGAGTAAACCTGACCTCGCATGACACTCGATATTCCATCCATCTATTTCGTCAGCATCGTCACCAATCTGTCGATGACAGTTGCGGTGATGATTGTTGCGCTACGCCAATCCATACCCGGCTTGAAGTTGCTGGCGTGGGGTTTGGTAACCAATAGTGGGTACTATCTGGTGCTGGGTGCGAAAGGGGTACTTCCCGATCTGCTGGCGATCAGTGTTGGTAATATGCTGGGGGCGCTGACTCTGACCCTGGTCTTGAAAGCGGTGCTCAGCAGTCGGCGGGCGCAGATGGAGCCGGTACTCTACATCACGCCGGTTGTTCTGATGCTGGTCGTCAGTCTGATACTGATTGATGACAGGCACTCAAGGTTGATCATTGCTTCATTCATCATCAGTTATCAGATCGCGCTGATTCTCTGGGCGCTGGTGAGACCGGGCAATACCTTTGTCGGGCGGGGCAGAATGATCATGTCCCTTGCCTGTGTTGTCGGCATGCTGACCATGGCCTATCGGGGAGTCTCATTCCTGGTAGGCTGGCATGAAGTGACGCCCTTTCAATCCAGGGATGCTTTGACAACCCTGTTCTACATGATCAACTACTTGGGAATGTTCTTTCTCGCCTTCGGTTTTGTGCTGTCAACCGTGGAGCAGGGTGCCGAGCAGAATCGCAGAATGGCGTTGATCGATCCGCTGACCAGTCTGTTCAATCGTCGTGCCCTGTTTGAGTCGATGGACAAGCTGTTTACCAAAGCGGAAGCGGACGGCCAGCCATTGAGTCTGATGATCATCGATGTCGATCTGTTCAAACAGGTCAATGATCGTTATGGCCACCAGGTCGGCGATCTTGTCCTGAAGCGGGTTGCGAATACCATCAAGGGACGTCTGCGCCAGGAGGACATCGTCGGTCGTATCGGTGGTGAAGAGTTTCTCGCCGTATTGCCCGATACGCCGCCCGAGGGTGCGATCGGGCTGGCGGAAGAGTTACGCGAGACCATGGCGGCAGAATCGATCGTATTCAAAGAAGAGACAATTCAGGTGACCATCAGCGTCGGACTCTACAGCTCGGTCAGCCTGGCCTCCTCACAAACCCCGGATTCGGTCATCGCCTCAGCGGACAAGGCGCTCTATCGAGCCAAAACCAATGGTCGCAATCGGGTTGAGGTGCACAAAGTGATGGCAGCGATTTCAGCTTGATTCCCTGACAGTTAACAGGCCCTAGACCCCCATCTTGAAGTGAATGCTCCCGCCCCGCTCTATGTAGTTGTGCTGTGGATGGTTGTATTGCTGATCCTCTCTTGTCGTATGATAGAAGGAGAGGTCTGCGGTGATATTCCTAACCACCGGCATGGAGAGTGAAATGGTCCATTTGTCTTCATCCCGTTTGTTGTTATAGGGGCCGAAACCCCCAAGAATGGCTGCATACAGCGGATCGGCAATACGCGCATTGGCCTTATGCTTGGATTTGACATTCTCAACGGTCAGACTCCACTCCTCCCGGCCTATTCCGATACTCAACCGATTACTCTCTATCTTTTCGGTCAGGTTTTCGGTCGCTGGAAGGTAGGGGCGTCCCCTTTTTTTGGTTTGTGTTTCTCCTTTTTTCTGTCTGTAAAGTCGCAGTCATCAGTACACCTCTACCAAGAGTTGTATTTAT
>JAHRHW010000323.1 GCA_019100305.1 Candidatus Thiodiazotropha taylori
TAAACAATCCCCGATGCGAATTCTGGCAGTGGGGGTGGCAACCCTCGACATAGTCAATCGGGTTGAGGCCTATCCGCAAGAGGATCAGGAGATCAGGGCCATTTCACAAAGCCGCCGACGAGGGGGCAATGCCTGTAACAGTTTGACCGTGTTGAGCCGCTTGGGGCATCGCTGCGGCTGGGCTGGCGTGATGGCGGATGATGAGGCGAGCCAATTCATCCTTGATCAGCTGCATAGCATTCAGATCGATACCCGCTGGGTCCGGGTCGAATCTGGAGGCATGACCCCTACCTCCTATATCACCTCCAGTGATGCGAGTGGATCCCGCACGATTGTTCACTACCGACAGCTTGCCGAATTCAGTTATGCGGATTTCGCTGAAATTGACCTGCAAGCGTATGACTGGCTCCATTTCGAAGGCCGAAACCCGCAAGCGACCCTGAAGATGCTCAAGCAGCTGAGACAGAAGCAGCTCAACCTGCGGGTATCGCTTGAGCTGGAAAAGCCAAGGCCGGGCCTGGAGCAGGCGTTGCCTTATGTGGATGTGGTGATGTTATCCCGCGCCTACAGCATGGCCAAAGGGTTTGTGGATGCCCAACAGCTGTTCCACCATATCGGTCCGATGACCCGGCAGGCGCTCTGTTACCTTGCCTGGGGTGAACAGGGTAGCTGGATGCTGGATCGGGATGGTGCGGTGCATTTTGAGCAGGCCGTCAAACCCCTGAAAGTGGTGGATACCCTGGGGGCCGGGGATGTTTTCAATGCGGGTGTGATCCACGCCCTGCTCGAGTCGGGTGATCCTCTGGAGGCACTGCGCTATGGTAATCGGATTGCTGGTGAAAAGTGCGGTCGTGAAGGGCTTTAACGACGAACAGAAGGCCTATGTCATCCATACACAGATTATGCAGATTTGATGAACTCGAGGATCCGGGAAGCCGGGGTTTCAGTGTGGAACTGGAAGGCGATACCCAGGGGGTTCTGGTGGTGCGTAAGGGAGAGCGGGTCTATGGCTATCTAAACCGTTGCCCTCACACCGGAATCAATCTCGAATGGCAGCCTGACCAGTTTCTCGATTTGAGCCAGAGTTACATTCAATGCGTCACCCATGGTGCGCTGTTTCGCCTTGAAGATGGTCTCTGTCTGCGTGGCCCCTGTGCCGGGGATGCACTCTCGCCGATCCAAGTGGAGCTGCGGAATGGTGAGGTTTTAATGATTTCGGACGCTATTTCCCAGTCATAAAAAAGCCGGGCCATGGGGCCCGGCTTTCAAGTCACGAAGTGAGCGCCTTATCCTGTCAGCTCATTTTCTCGATAAAGGCGTTTAGGTCCGCCAGGACCAGCTCAGGCGGGAAAGCGCACTTCGTGGGACTTTCGGATGTAACCGGTTGCAGGGCCAGCTCCAGTGCTGGCTGATCCCACTGTGAGGCGTTTTGAGGCGCAGACAGAGTGGTAAGACCGGTTTCAATGATCTGGCCCGTACTCATATCGTAGACTGTCTTCATCTCAAACCTCCTGGATCGCTCTCAAACTGGGTCCTGTTACTTTTAATAACGGCCCTGAAAATGCAAACTTTAGAGCCCCGGAGCAGCCTTCAGGGCGTATGGTTTTTGTCGCCGAATGCTATTTATTAACTAGTACGTCCGGGTAATTTACTTGGTTTCACTTTGCCTAAGTGACGGTTTTCATTCAACGTTATTGATTTCATGGTTAATTCTGATCATTTGTGCCGGTAAAGCTGATATGCTGAACCTCTTGCATCAAGCTGCTTCTCGTTTGATTCTTTTCTCCTCATCCCGCTACTGCCCGCAACAAATCTGATACGCCGATCGCAAAACGGTTACGATCTGCACCGTAATGCCGAATCATCGTGGATTCCTTAGGCGGTCGGGATGACGGCTGGTGTGCTGGCAGGATCAGCCTTGAGGGCTAATCGGTATCTTCGAGGTGGTCCAGAGGGTTGTAATGGGTATCTCCGGCCGGTTGGTCCAGGTCCACGCCGTAGTCGTCCTTGGAGAGATCATAAGAGCCTGCCCAGTCCTCCGGTGGGGCTGTCGGAACAATCTCAAGCTCCTTGAGGTCTTCCAGATCGTACTCTTCCACTGTGCCATCGTAAAACTGGACCTCCACGACCCCCTCTTCACGGTCGTGAGCGACAATTTCGAATTGATCTCCGTTGACGGTCCTGAACCAACTGCCGATACGGATTATTGGTGCATTCATTTTCGTTCTTCTCCGCTGCTCAACTCAATCAGAGAGTGTGATGGCACGCTGTTTTCAAGCGATCTATTCACACTGGACAAACCGCTAGGTATTGATCTTTTACCCCCTCTTGATCATGACTGTAGCCCATTTTTTTCGTTGATCCTATGCGCTTTGTCATGGAAACAGGGCTCTTTTTGTAAAGATTCATGGACTTGGATTCGGCTGTTCTGTGTGGATCTTTTCAATGCCTTCGAGCACCTCCCTCTCCAGGCTGAGATCGATGCTGGCCAGATTCATCTCAAGTTGCTGCTGGGTGGTCGCACCGATGATCGTGCTGGTGACAAAAGGGCGGCTGGTGACATAGGCCAGGGCCATCTGCCCCGGATCCAATCCATGTTCCCAGGCCAACGCTACATAGCGTGCGGTGGCCGTATTGGCCTGGGGATTGGTATAGCGGGTAAAACGGTCAAACAGGCTCAGGCGGGCATTGGTGGGCTGCTTCCCCTCCAGGTATTTGCCTGACAAAACACCGAATGCCATCGGTGAATAGGCCAGCAGGCCGCAACTCTCCCGGTGGGCAATCTCGGCCAGGCCGATTTCGAAACTGCGATTCAGCAGATTGTAGGGATTCTGAATCGAGACCACTCTGGGCAGTTCCTTCTGTTGCGCAATCTGCAGATAGCGCATCAGGCCCCATGGGGTCTCGTTGGAGACGCCGATATAGCGGATTTTGCCGGCTTTTTTAAGATCCCCCAGGACTTCCAGGGTCTCTTCGATGGGGGTTGCCGACTCATGCTTCGGATGCTGATAACCCAGAGCGCCGAAATAGTTGGTTTTGCGATCGGGCCAGTGTAGCTGATAGATATCAATGTAATCTGTCTGCAGGCGTTGCAGACTCTGCTCCAATGCGGCCTCGATATTGCCTCGGTCGAGGTGCAGATTGCCGTCTCTCAGGTAGCTGAGCCAGTCTGCCGGACCGGCAACTTTGCTGGCGAGAACCAGTTGATCCCGTTGGCCGCGGCGTGCCAGCCAACTGCCGATATGACGCTCTGTTTCGCCCTGGGTAGCGGCTTTCGGTGGAACCGGATACATCTCCGCTGTGTCGATAAGATTAATACCGACTTCGACTGCACGGTCGAGTTGGGCGTGAGCTTCGGCTTCGCTGTTTTGCTCTCCAAAGGTCATGGTGCCGAGTGACAGGGCGCTGACTTTGATTTGGCTGTCACCGAGGGATCGGTAGATCATTGGGTTCTCCCCTATCATTAATCTGCTGTGTCAACAGCCGTCAGCATAGCTGAAATCGGCTGGGAGGAAAGGAAGGAAATCGATGGAATTGGATGGTGGTCTGTTTTCAACGACCCTGCTGTTTTGGCTTGCCGGTCTCTGTGGTGCTGTGTTGATTACCGCTTTGAGACTGGCTGCCTGGCAGCGTCTGACACATCAGAATCTGATTCATGTGTTCCTGGGTGCCATCGTTTGCCTGATTGCCTTGTGGCATATGCGGGGCCAGATCCAGCCCGGCCTTTCGTTTCATCTGCTGGGTGTAACGGTGATCACTCTGATGTTCGGCTGGTCATTGGCGATTATCGCTGCCAGTATCGCGTTGTTCGCGGTGAGCATGAATGCAGGCTATGGCTGGGAAGGCTATGTGGTCAGTTTTCTGACGGTGGTTTTTGTGCCAATCACCCTCTCTCAGATCGCTCTGATACTGGTGCGTTCATGGTTACCCAAACAGTTCTTCATCTATGTGTTGGGGAACGGCTTTTTCACCGCTTGGCTGGTGGGTTATGTGAGCGGTTATCTGGCCATACAGATGTTGGTGTTGAGCGGTGCCTACACGATGGCGGAGCTGCAGGTGACCATCATCCCCTTCTTTCCTCTGATGTTCTTTCCCGAAGCCCTGATCAACGGCTGGGTGATCACCATGTTGGTGGTCTTCTTCCCGGCTTGGGTCTACTCCTTCAGCGATGAGCAATATCTTCATGGTAAATAGCTTCAGCGGGGTCGGCTGAGGTATAGTCTGCCAATTACCGTGGTGATTGAACGCCCTAAGTGAGGTGCAGTCTTGAGTTGGTGGGGAAAACTGGTTGGTGGCGCATTTGGCTTCATGCTCGGCGGGCCCTTGGGGGCTGTGCTGGGCGCCGCCCTGGGGCATAAGTTCGATAAAGGCCTGAAAGGGCTGCCGGATGATGATATCAGTTGGGGGCCGGGGGATCAGGAACGGGTCCAGACCGCTTTCTTCACCGCCACCTTCTCGGTGTTAGGCCATCTGGCGAAAGCGGATGGGCGGGTCTCCCAGGACGAGATCCGGCTTGCCGAAAACCTGATGAGCCAGATGTCCCTCTCCAGTGAGATGCGGAAGACCGCAATCCGTCTGTTTCAGGAAGGTAAATCGGAGCAGTTCCCCCTCGATGATGTGGTCATCCAGTTTCGCCAGGAGTGTCATCGTCGCCAGACGCTGATTCAGATGTTTCTGGAAATCCAGATCCAGGCAGCCTATGCCGATGGTGAGATGGATCGGCAGGAAGAGCTGTTACTGCTGCATATCTGTGAGCTGCTGAATATTCCGGAGTTAACCTTTCGCCGCCTTGAACGTATGGTGCGTGCCCAGTCGCACTATGCCGGGGCGGGCAGTCAGCCACCACCCAGAACCCAGGGTGTGTCGCTGAATGACGCCTACGCGATTCTTAATGTTTCCCCGCAAGCATCCGATAAGGATGTGAAACGGGCCTACCGTCGTCTGATCAGTCAGCACCATCCGGACAAGCTGGTATCGAAGGGGTTACCGGAAGAGATGATGAAGATGGCGGCACAGAAAACCGATGAGATAAAGAAGGCCTATGAGCGAATCAAAGAAGCGCGCTCCATGGGCTGATGTAATCTAATTTCAATACCGCTTCTCAATCTCTCCCTGGGAGGGGAAAATGACCGATAGCCTAGATCCCATCCTGCTCAATTTCATCTATGTGATTTTTGGTGGAGCACTGACCATTTTCTTTATGTGGTTCGGCTGTAAAGTGTTCAGCCACATCGTCAATTTCAGCATCCCCGATGAGTTGAAGAAGGGCAATATCGCCGTCGGCATCATGATAATGGGGATCTTTATCGGCATCGGTACAGCCCTGGG
>JAHRHW010000324.1 GCA_019100305.1 Candidatus Thiodiazotropha taylori
ATGTTGGATTGGCTTGTATGCTTACGTCAATAACGACCGCTATTGGGTTTGCGGTATTGGTTTTAACAGATTCCATAGTAATCCAGGAGTTAGCCCTGCATGCCTCGATAGGGGTGTTGTTGACTTTTGTAGCGGTTGTAGTTTTTATCCCCGCATCTGCAGCTCTTTTAGAGGATGATGCTATCGTTAACTCCCGCTGGTTGGATGTCAGACTAACTGACAACCGGTTTTTAAACAAAGTGCTGGTTGTGATTGGCGAGAATGCTGTTGCTGTGGTGAGTGTTGGACTAGTTCTGACAGCTTTTGCTGTCTATCAGGCTCAACAGTTGACGACAGATTTTAAGTTTAGGGAAAATTTACCACAATCTCACGAAGTCTCTGAAGCAATGAGACTGGCAGACCGACATTTAAATGGGATTCAGCCCCTGAATATCGTAATTCAGGCAAATAACGGGGGAGTGATAGAGTCAGCGCAAGCTGTTGAACTGATAGAGCGAGTTCAAGTGGATCTGATTGAGCAGTTTGGCTTGACTAATTCCATTTCAGTGGTTGATCTGTTGAGAGTATTGCCAGGTGAGTTTGATGATCTCTCGCAGCAGTTTTCGAGGCTGGTCTATTTGCCGAGTAAGCTGGTGAATCGATTTTATCATGAACAGTCAGGAGAGACTGTGATATTGGTGCGCCTGCCTGATAATGGCTCAAATCTGCAACTGGAAACAATAAGGCAGTTGGAAGAGATTCTGGTGCAGTTGACCGGAGAAAGTGAAGGGTTCAGTCTGAATTTGCAGGGAATCTCACTGGCAGCCGCCAAAGGCAGTGTCGATATGATTCAGGACCTGCTAGTCAGTATTTTGAGTGCCGTCGTCATCATTTTTTTGGTATTGTCGCTGTTTCTGAAATCTATCAAGCTGGGATTGATCAGCTTCCTGCCAAATATATTGCCGCTGGCAAGTGTTGCCGCACTTCTGGTGGTTAATGGGCAGCCGTTGCAGTACGCAACGATCATGGTATTTACAATCTGTCTTGGAATTATTGTGGATGACGGAATTCATATGATTGTGAGATATCAGAAGGAGTTTCATAAGGTCAGGAACGTCACAATTGCGGTTCACCGTACACTTCAAGCCATTGCGCCTGTGTTGCTGGTGACAACCTTGATATTGATGGCTGGTTTCGTATCCATGTTGACCAGTTCAACGGAGGTGATCGTCAGGATGGGGTATCTCTCCTGTGCGGCGCTCATCATGGCTCTGCTGGCGGATCTGGTGCTCTTACCCTCCTTGATTGTTGCAACAAGCTCAAAGGATACGGTTCAGGATTGTATCGAGGAGCAGTTGTGAGATTACTCTGTTGGATAGGTATGATGTTACTGTTCATGTTGCAGATCTCCTGTGCAACGAAGAGTGTAACGCCAGTTCGAACCGTTGAACTGCCTGCGGATGACGCGTTTATCGACGGCGAGTATATTCAGTGGTGGTACTGGAATGGCATTCTTACATCTGAAAATGGTCTGAGGTTCGGTTTTCAGATGGTCTTTTTTTCAATACAGCCTAATCTCATGATGGCTCACGCATCGCTTACGGATATAACGAACAAAACATTTCAGTACGAGACTGTTACCAGATTAATGATTCCTAAAAGAACTGTTAAGAGTTTTAATCTGACAGCAGGATCGGTCAAGCCAATGACTGCTGAAGGAGGAGCCGGGGTTGATAGGTTAACAGCGGATGTAGGTGATTTCAGTTACGATTTATCTCTTAAAGCATCAAAGCCTCCCCTGGTTCATTATGCTGGAAGAGCTCATGAATATGAAATAGGAGGCTATACCTACTACTACTCCAGACCAAAAATGGAGGTTGACGGTTATATTGTCGTCGAGGGGGTAGAGCTGAAGGTGACGGGAGAGGCTTGGTTTGATCGCCAGTTTGGTGATCTTGAAGAGATTATCGATACGGGATGGCAGTGGTTTTCAATAAGATTGTCAGATAATACCCATATGGCGCTGTTCTATTTTGAAGAGCCGAAGGCGGCTAGAGAAACTCTCCTGGTCAAGTATGATGCAGAAAACAATATAAAAAACTATACATCGGATGAGTTTGATTTAAAGGTATTGAGCAGTTGGGAGAGTGATGAAACAGGGTGTAAATACCCTATTACATGGCAGCTCGAAGTGGAAAATCGAATGCTGACCATAGTCCCCTACTTAAAGGATCAGGAGGTCAGGCCAAAAGCTGGTGCCAGGTTGACCCCTACTTACTGGGAAGGCGCAGCTATGGTTTCTGGTGAAGCAGTTGACGGGGAAGCCTATGTGGAATTACATGGGTTTTGTGAGTCTTCTGTTGACTAGTTGTCAATCTGTCAAAGGCAGATACCCAATAGACGGTTGAATTTGAAAAAGATAGGGATGTTTTATTAATTTTTTATTGTTCTTTTGTTATTGGCCTGAAGAAAGCTGTCAGCACTCATTTATTACCTTCGATTCAAGAAAGCATCACCTCTTTGTCAATATTATGTTAAATGGTCTTAAGTTTACAAGTCCAAACTCTATCGCTCTTTTGACCCATAGAATATTTAAATCTACGAGGAGCGATGATGAAATTTCAACTTAAGAGTTGCGCTGCACTGGTTGCCGCCAGTCTTCTGCTGCCGGTCGCGGCGCAAGCTGATGATGATGAGATGGATTTTGGTCTGTATGTGCAGAAAAAAATGCACGACAAGTCAAAGAAACTGTTTGGAATCAAAAAGCCTCTGATGAACTCCGCCGAGGGCAGTGTTGCACGCATGCCTGGGCAGGACGCTTATGATCTGGTCGAAGTTGCAAAAGGTTTGAAAGCAAAAATTCTGACCCGTGATGCTGGCAACAAAGCCGATATGTTCAGTTTTTGGCCAAATGAGAACGATCCGAGTCACTTGATCTTCTGTATCGAAGGTGGTGATGAGGTGATCGGAACCCTCGACAGCGGTTTGGACAAAATGAATCCATCTGTACAGTCGATCGATCTGGATGACGGCAGTGTGACCACCATTCTGCGTGGCATGAACCGTTGTGACGGTATTCGCACCACGGCCTGGGGTTCAATGCTGGCTACTGAAGAGACCGGTACCGGACAGGCCTATGAGATCATCAAACCTCTGGACACAGTCAATCACACAGTCATCGACCGTGCACTTGGCACCATCGTGACGGCTGACAATGAGGTCTCGATGAATGTGGTCAAACGGGATGCGTTGCCAACCATGGCCTGGGAAGGGTTGACCGTACTGGATAACGGTGTGGTTATCGGTGGTGACGAATTGCGCCCTGGCGATTGGGATCTGGCCGGCGACGGTGGTGATGATTCCGATGTGGACGGTGGCGCAATATTCAAATTCGTACCCGATGTTCCCCATGTAGAGGGAATGATCGAGAAACTTGAGGAGTCACCGCTTGTTTCCGGTTCGGTTTATGCTTTCCGCGCTTCCTGCAGAGAGGGTACTTCCGGCAGTTTTACGGTGAACTATGGCCAGGGTTGTGAAATCGGCAACGGTTCCTGGATCAGTGTCAGCGCGGTTGATGCACGTCGTGACGCCAACAACAATGGTGCAACCGGTTACTATCGCCCTGAAGATCTGCACAAGGATCCTACCTACACAGGTCCCGGCGTTCGTTTCTGCTGGGCCAATACAGGTCGCGAAGCTGCGCAGAACTATGGCGAAGTGATCTGTGGCATCGACTCGGACCCAATGCTTGCCGACGAGACTATCGCCAGCATTGTTGTGAATCGCTTTGTTGAAGGGGATGCCGACTTCAATTCACTGGATAACCTGGCGTTCCAGCCTCATACTGGCAATCTTTACGTTATTGAAGATCACTCAAACGGTGATGTGTTTGCCTGTTTGCCGGATGGCGCTGATCGGGATATCAAAACCGATGGTTGCGTGCGTGTGCTGTCTGTCAAAGATCAATCGGCTGAACCGACTGGGTTTGAGTTCTTCGCTAATGGCAAGGTTGCCGTGGTAGCCATTCAGCACTCCAACGATGACATGATGGCAGATTACGATGACTATGCGACAGATGACATCGTGGTGATCACTGGCTTCAAAGTGAAGCAAAAGAAGGATGACTGATCGGGGCGACTGGTAACAGTCGCGTTGGGTAGTCATTGATCGCGACGGGGCCACTTCAAGTGGCCCCGTTGTTTTTTTGAGGTGTTGTTGGTTAAGACTGCAGGGTTTAAACCAATCAGCTTTCAAGCGACATGGTGGTTGTCGAACAGCATGCTTGAAATTGTCGTGAATCCTACAATCCTGAAGGTGCACTGTGTGTGAATATCGTACAGTGGCTGCTGTCGGGAGTCATTCGGCACTGACCAATATGTGGGTTTTTCTTGTCTATCCAGGGGGTTGTATTCATAACACCTTGTCTATCAGCACTTATTGTTAGTACAAATCATATCAGGCGGTAGCGTGCTATTGTTCGCTCAAGCCATGGTATCTCTTTTGCATCCTTCTGTTTCCAGTTGATCTTTGAGTGGCTGAATATGAAGAGTTATCTGGATTGGTCGGACTATAAAGATGCCGGCATGGGGGATGCCTATGCGGACATACCGAAGCAGGGGGGCGACTTTGCCAAAGCTGTAGCGGTCTGTATCAACAGCCGCCAATGTGAAAACCTTGCCAGAGGAGTGATGTGTCCGAGTTTCAGATTGGATGAAAATCCCAACCTATCAACCGGAGGGCGTGTTCGCTTACTCAAGGCAGCGCTGAATGGTGAACTGGGAAGTGGTGGTTTGTTTACCCCCGAGTTGGTAGAAGCCATGGATCTCTGTGTCAGTTGCAAGGGTTGTCAGCGGGAGTGCGAAAACAATGTGGATATGTCACGTATTAAAGTTGAATATCTGGCTCAGTTGAACGCCCGCAATGGTTTGTCTCTCAGAGCCAGGCTCTTCTCAGAGTTGCCGGAACTGCTGGCGAAACGGCACTGGCTGATCAAATTGACCGCCACCAGGAATCGTCACCCCTGGGTTGCCACCCTGGCTGAGCGGCTGCTCGGTATCAGTAGACATTCACCTCTGCCGGAACCGGTTGATGCCGTCCGGCAAACTACCTTGAGAGAGATTGAGGATGGTCAGCCAGTTGTGCTTTTTGCCGATACTTTCTGTAATCACTACGTTCCCGATATCCTGGCTGCCGCAGTTGAGGTGCTGCAGGCTTTAGGCTGTCAGGTCACTCTGATCGGCTCACTGGACGAGACGCAGCGCTACTGTTGTGGTCGTACCTATCTGTCTCAGGGTCGAATCGAGGAGGCGAGACAACAGGCTGATAAACTTTTAAAGAAGCTTGCGCCT